>CAJXNF010000158.1 GCA_913056375.1 uncultured Pseudomonadota bacterium
AGCGGTTTCGGGGTCAGTGATACGGACCTCCACACCAGGTAGGGGATGCCCAACGGTACCGGCTCGGCGTTCAGCCTCATAGGGGTTGGAGGTGATCATGTTGGTCTCAGTCATCCCGTAGCGTTCCAGGATGCGATGTCCAGTGCGCTCTTCAAAGGCCAGGTGAGTTTCGGCGAGCAAGGGAGCGCTGCCTGAAATGAACAGTCGCATGTGCTGCACAAGTTCTCGATTCAAGCGAGGCTCATCCAACAAGCGGGTGTAGAAGGTTGGGACCCCCATCATCGTGGTGGCCTTGGGAAGGTGTTCAATGGCCTGCTGGGCTTTGAAGCTCGACAGGAAGATCATCGAAGAACCTGCGAGGAACGTGACATTGGAGGCGACAAAGAGCCCATGCGTGTGAAAGATCGGCAGGGCGTGGAAAAGCACGTCACTCGATGTGAAACGCCAGGTCTGGACCAGGGCCTCTGCATTGGAGAGCAGGTTGCCTTGTGTCAGCATTGCTCCCTTGGAACGTCCGGTGGTTCCCGAGGTGTAAAGAAAGGCCGCTAGGTCATCGATAGAGCGCTCGACGGTCGGGAAGGTCTCTGGGAGTTTGACGGAGCGTTCTGCAAAGCTGCCTCCTCCGAGGGCATCCAGTGTTTCGAATTGGGCGCTATGGTTCTCACAGATGGACTGCAGACCCTCCTGGCTCTTGGGGTCACAGATGACCAGCTTGGGTTGGGCATCTCCGACGAAGTAGTCCACTTCAGCCGGTGTGTAGCCCGTATTCAGCGGCACCATCACTGAGCCACTCTGGACGCAAGCCGCATAGATCGCCAGGGCCTCTGCGGACTTCGGTACCTGGAGGACAACCCGATCTCCTGGCTGAATGCCAGTCTCCACCAAGGCATTGGCGAACCGAGAGGCCATGTCCAGAAACGCCCGATAGCTGAGACGTGAGCCATCTTCTAGAATCATCAACAGGGCGTCACTGCCTCGGTGTCGTTCAAAGAAGCTGTGATAGAGCGGGTTGGTCATCGGGGTTCTCATTAAACTTCAACAGAACTTTTCATAGATGTAGGCATGACCCACTGAATACTTTGGAAACTGAGTCATTCACGGAACATGTCGCATTCCAGTCCTTCTCCGTGAGGGAGAAGGTGGCCGAGAGGCCGGATGAGGGGATGAATGATTGTGCGAAAAAAAACCTCACCCACCGCCTTTGCCGGTCCCCCCTCTCCCGATGGGCGATGGTTTATGATATCAAACGAAGCATTTGGTTGATCTTGCCCAAAATCAAACCGCAGGACCTATCTGTCCACAAAGTTCAAAACGAACATTCGCAGGCCAGGTCAAGGTAGCGGCATGAATTCCAGCAGGGAAACGCTATGAGTTTTCAGGGCCAACTCCAGCGATATGGCACCCTCTTCAGTTTCATATTCTCCCAAGCTGATCGCTTGAGGTTGGGCTGCAGCCTTGAGCAGAGTCAATTGTTCTGCGCTGGGCTGCTGAGGGCTCTCGAGTGTAGTCCACTTGTGAAAAGAATTGGCATGCGTCTGATCAATGAGCCATTGCTGAAGATGGTATTTGTGGGCGGTCAGGTTACGAATTTGGAGATGCACCGTAGACTTGGTCTGTTGGTTCCAGTCATCGTGATGACAACTCAGGAACACACCCACGATTCCGGAACCGTCGATGGTGGCAAGTCCTGAAAGGTCGGGAGGTGTTTCGGGCAGATCGGGGCCAGCTGCAATTTGAGGATTCCTGTACCCATCACTGGTGAAGGGAAGCCTCTGGTTGCCTAGTTTTGCCAGCAAGCGGAAGACATTGAGCACCGGTTTGTCGATACCATTGGTGCTGAGTGTGCGTAGTCCTGCGAAATACTCTCGATCCTCAAATTGAAAGGCCCAGGTCAACATGGCATCCACGCGATGCGAAGACCCCTGACCCAAGTCCATCAGCTTACAAACCGTGTTGGCCAGATAACTGGCATAGTACTCGGTGTTGCGAAATTGGAGGTTCCAGTTGTCCTGGATACTCCCCGCCGCCCATCCATCGGGATCACACTCCGAAAGCACCACCTCCAGTCCCTTGAACTGAGGAAAAGTGTGGAGGATGTCCAGCCCCTTACTAACGTGCGCAACCAGTCTCTGGATGGAAGGAGTCTGCTTCTCCACCATACTGTCTTTACGATAACTCCCGCCCTTCGTATGAAAGCTGATGAAATCAAGGCGAGTTCCCTGAGTTCCAGTGATGGCGTTTATTCCGTGAGCACAGTGCTCCAGAAATTTTTCTAGATACTCTGCAGCTTTGTCGTTACAGGGACCACAGGTAGCGGGTCCACCCAAATACGCTTGTGGTAGGATCGAGTGCAGTCCTGCTTCCGTGTAGTCATAGAGTTGATTGAATTTCTCCATCGTCCCTCGCCAATAGGGCAGGTCCGGTTCATTCCAGAGCTCCCAGTACCAGCGGCTGACCTCTCGCAGTCCATAGCGCTCGAGGCAGTGCTCGGCGAGTTTCGTGATGAGCTGCTGCCACTTCTCGTAGCTCTTCGGAGGAAAAGCCCAGGCAGATCCAAGTGTGCTTGATGCGTAAACCAAATCTTCGGGAGCTGCAGACAACACCTCGGGCATGAAGCCCAGTTCAACAAAAGGAGTACAACCGCATTCCAGGTAGGTGTCCAGGATCCGATCAATGATAGTGAAGTCATAGACTGGCTTCCCGTCTTGCTCAGTGTAGGCGTTGGTGGAACCCCACTTGGGACTGCCTGTACCGTCGCCCGTGCAGAGCAGAAAATGACAACGGATGAAATACGGACCATCCGGTAACTTCCCCAACTTCCCCAGCAGTTCTCTTCCCCGCTCGGTGTAAGTGTAGTTGGGTTCATCATAACCAACATAGGTCCAGATGCGCCGCAGAGGTTCCTGTTCGGTTACCTCAACGTTGACTTGATGGATGGTGTTCAAAGGGCTCCCAGCGCTTGAATAACGGCCTTCGTGCAACTCTCTGTAGAAGCAGTCCCTCCAAGATCCTTGGTTCGAGCTTCTGGGCCAGAGGTCAGCACCGTTTCCATGGCGGCTTCACAGGCTTGGGCGGCCGCACTTTCACCGAGATGATCGAGCATCATCGCCAGGGTCCAGATGGTCGCGATGGGGTTGGCGATGCCCTGACCCGCAATGTCTGGGGCGGACCCATGAACCGGTTCAAACATCGAGGGATAGGTCCCTTGCGGATTGATGTTTGCTGAGGGGGCGATGCCGATCGAACCCGCAATTGCGGGACCGAGGTCACTGAGGATGTCCCCGAACAGGTTGGAGCCCACAACGACATCAAACCAGTCCGGGTGGAGGACAAAGTGGGCGGTGAGGATGTCAATGTGGAACTGGTTCACCTCAATCTCTGGATACTCGCTGGAAATGGCTTTGACCCGTTCATCCCAGAAGGGCATCGAGTGAATGATGCCATTCGACTTGGTGGCGGAAGTCAGCTTGCCCGCCCGTTTTTTTGCAAGGTCGAAGGCATAGCGCAGAATCCGATCGGTTCCATGACGGGTGAAGATGGACTCCTGCAGCACAATCTCCTGCTCTGTTCCCGCATAGATTCGTCCTCCTGATTCCGAATACTCTCCCTCGCAATTCTCTCGGACAATCACAAAATCAATGTCTTCAGGACCCCGCCCGGCCAGTGGAGACTGGATGCCCTTGAGCAGGCGAACAGGGCGGATGTTGACATACTGGTCAAAGTGACGACGAATCGGAATCAACAAGCCCCAAAGCGAGACATGATCCGGGACACTTGGCCAGCCAACGGCCCCGAGAAAGATCGCGTCAAAGGACTGCAATTGCTCGAGTCCATCCTTGGGCATCATGGTTCCCGTGTTCAGGTAGGTTTGGCAGGACCAGTCGAAGTGCTTGAATTCGATGCTGAAGCCAAAACGCTTGGCGAGCACCTCGGCAACTTGGATTCCGGCTGGAATGACTTCCTGGCCAATGCCGTCCCCTGGAATGGAAGCAATGCGATAGTGTGACATAAGGTGTTTTTAGAGTGGTGAGTTAGCTTTTGGCTTATTCTGCAATAATCTTCTGGATCAATTCCTCGGGGATGTCATCAAAGGACGCATAGTTCAGCGAATAGAGTCGTGCATAGAGTCCACCGAGTTCAAGAAGTTCTTGGTGATTTCCTGTCTCAATGATGCGTCCATCCTGGAGAACAATGATCTTATCAGCCTTGCGGATGGTTGCCAGTCGATGGGCGATGATTACAGCAGTTCGGTTTTCCAACAAGCGATTTAGCGCCTCTTGCAAGAGTTTTTCACTCTGAGAATCGATGGAGGCGGTGGCTTCATCCAAGATCAACAAGGGACTGTTTGCCACCAGCGCCCGGGCAAAGGAGATCAGCTGTCGTTGACCGAGTGACAGGTTGGAACCACGCTCCTCGATCATCGTGTCATAGCCTTTCGGCAGACGAGAGATGAATTCGTGAGCGCCGACAATCTTGGAAGCTTGAATCACCTCTTCGTTTGTAGCCGTGGTTTTATTGTAGCGAATGTTCTCCAAGATCGTGGTGGAGAACAGGTAGGGGTCCTGGAGAACCATTGCGATTTGGTCGCTTAGGCACTGCTGACTCAGGCTGCGGGTGTCATGTCCTCCAATCAGAACTCTCCCCTGGTAGCTGTCGTAGAAGCGGTGGATCAGCGAAGCAATGGAGGACTTGCCACAACCGGTTGGTCCGACCAGCGCAACTGTCTGACCAGCGGGAATCTCCAGGTTGATATTGTGCAGGACAGGATAGTTAGGGTTGTAGCCGAAGGTGACCTTTTCAAAGCGTACAGATCCATCGGAGCGCCCAATCTCCTTGGCGTCTGGCTGATCTTGAATGCCAATGGGCACATCCAGCACTTCAAAAATCCGCTCTCCAGAGGCCATCGCTCGCAGGAAGGCGTTGTAGTGCAGGGTGAGAGCGCGGATTGGATCAAAGAAGCGTTGCACATAAAGGATGTAGGCGATCATCACCCCAGCGGTCAATTCTCCCTGAAGCACGAGGTTCCCTCCGACCAGAGCAATGATACCCAGGGCCAATCCGGTCAGCGTGTCTACGGTGGGTAACATCAACTGGGCGATGGCAGCAGCCCGGACGGTAGAGCGGAAGTGATCGTTGGCCTTGGTTTCATAGAGGTTGCGATTGACTCGCTCGCGGGTCATTCCCTGAACCACGCGGATTCCTCGAATGTTTTCACACATCGTCGCAGTGACGATTGATGAGGTGATTCGAGCCCGAGTGAAGGCCTTGCGGGCGTGTGGCAACCAATACACCCGAATGATCAACAGCACCGGCATCAGAGCGAGAATCATTGCTCCTAAACGCAGATCCATCGCCAGCAACACGAAGATGATCCCGATCAGCAGAACCAAATCTCCAATCGCATAGACCAGGGCCTCGAGGAATTCCTGCAAAGCCCCAACATCCCCTTGTAGACGGGACATCAGACGCCCAGTTTCGGTCTTGTCCATGAAGGAGAGAGACACTCGCTGGAGGTGTTCAAACATTCCCCGGCGCATATCGAATAGTAGCCGTTGAGCAACCCTGGACACCAGCCACTCGCTGCAGAACTGGCTACTGAAGTTGACCACAACCACTCCGGCAAACACAAGGACTCCCAGTTCCAGGGAATCCAAATTCTCAAAGTAGGTCAACTGACCGTCGAGAGCCTTTTGAATGATCAGAGGGAAGAGAACCTGCGTCAGGGTAAAGACCATCAGTGCACTGATCGCCAGGATCACTGAGCGACGGTAGGGCCTCATGAAATCTAGGAAACGTCTGGTGACCTCATGATTGAAGCCGGCTCCAAACATGTCTTCTTCGCTCACCTCGGGAGGAGGAGCGGCTGCTCCAGGCGGGAGAGGATCCTGAGCAAGGTAGCGATTCATCCACAGCAGCGCTTTTTGGCTCATAGCATCCACTCAGTCCAGGGTTTGTAATTCATAGAGCCGCGCATAGTTGCCCTGCTGCTTCATCAATTCTTCGTGATTCCCTTTCTCGATGATTCTTCCCTCTTCCATGTAGACAATCTGGTCTGCATGCATCAGCGAGGCGACTCGGTGGGAGATGATGATGGTCAACCGCTCATCGGCGCCCTGCTTGAGAGCTTCACGGATCTTCTTCTCTGTCCCAGCATCGACCGCAGAGGTAGAGTCGTCGAGTACAAGGATCCGAGTTCCAAGCAGTAGAGATCGGGAGATGTTCAGCCGCTGGCGCTGCCCTCCAGAGAGTGCCAGACCACGTTCACCGATCAGCGTGTCATATTCCTGGGGTAACTTAGCGATGTGTTCATGAAGTTGGGCACGCTCTGCCGCTGAGACCACATCTGCTTTAGCCGCCCAGGGGTCTCCGTAGAGCACATTGTTGCTGACAGATGAGGTGAACAGGAAGGTGTCCTGCTGAACGAGGCTGATGGATTTTCGGAGAGATTTCAGGGGAGACTCTCGCAAGGGATGACCGTTGTAGAAAATCTCTCCCTGGGTTGGTTCATGAAAGCGGGGGATCAACTGCACCAGGGTACTCTTGCCACAGCCTTGTGGCCCCACAATTCCAAGAGTCTGGCCGGGTTGGAGTTCTAGGGAAATATCATGAATGACTTCTGGTTGATTGGCCCCCGGGTAGTGGAAAGAGACATTGCGGAACTCCAAGGCCCCAAGTTCCTGCATCTCCAGCGCAGTGTTTGGTTCCTGAACATACTCTGCAGAATCCAAAACCCGAAACAGCCGTTCCCCACAGGAACTCGCCCGAGAAAAGGAATTGATCAACA
>CAJXNF010000159.1 GCA_913056375.1 uncultured Pseudomonadota bacterium
TCTCCTTCAAGCCATGCAGGAAAAGCAAGTTACTGTGGCAGGCAAGACTTACCAACTCACTCATCCATTCATCGTCTTCGCAACTCAAAATCCAATCGATTCTGAGGGAACCTATCCACTTCCAGAAGCCCAACTTGACCGATTTTTATTCAATGTCGAGGTGGAGTACCCAAGTGCGACAGAAGAAGCAGAGATCGCAGTCCAATCACAGTCCCAGTCCCAGGAAGTGAATGCTTTCTTTGATGGAAGCGATTTGCTGAAAATTCAGCAACTTGTCGATGAAGTCCCGATAGCTCCCCATGTCGTTGATTGGATCGTACAGCTTGTCCGAGCCACAAGGCCCCAAGACAGTTCCGTTGAACCCATCAAAAAATATGTTGAATGGGGTGCAGGTGTCCGAGCATCGCAAAATCTTGTTCGAGCTGCTAGGGCCCACGCCTTACTGAAGGGTGATTCAGTGGTGAGCAAAGAGCATGTTCGCTATGTCGCTCCTTCGGTTCTTCGTCATCGCATCATAGTGAATTTTATTGGGGAAGCTGAGCAATGGACTCCCATTCGTCTCATTGAACTGTTACTCGAAAATCATACTTAGTAGATCTTCATGGAAGGCAAATCCTCCACTCCGAATCCCAAGCTGCTACAGCGCCTCCAGACTGAATTTGAATTCAACCCTGATCACATTCAAAACACTCTTAGTCTCCTATTAGCAGATAACACGATTCCATTTGTTGCCCGCTACAGAAAAGAGCAGACAGGGAATTTGGATGAAGTGCAGATCGCAAACTTACTGGATCGATATGAGTATCTCAAAGAACTCGAAGATCGAAGAGAGACGATCCTCAATAGCATTAGGGATCAGGAGAAGCTAACGACGGAGTTGGAAAAAAAGATTAATGAAGTCCAAACCAAACAGGAATTGGAGGATCTTTACTTACCTTACAAACCTAAGCGACGAACTCGCGCAATGATTGCCCGAGAAAAAGGCTTGGAACCGCTTGCTCAATTGGTTTTGGAGGAACAAGCAGATAGGAATCAAATAAATAATTGGCTGGATGCTTTCCAAGCAGGACTGTCTTCACCCATGCCAACTGATGAAATTTGGCAGGGAGTTCGGGATATTTTTGCTGAAAAAGTGGCAGAAGATGCTCAGACACGAGCACGCATTCGTCAACTGACTTTTCAGCAAGGTAAATTCGTTTCAGAAGTAAAACCAGAGTTCAAGGAGACGACTTCGAAATTTGAAATGTATTATGAGTTCAATGAGAACATCAGTAAGATCCAACCGCATCGATACCTGGCGATTAGACGCGGAGAAAAGGAAGAAATCCTTCAGGCAAGGGTTCAGGTACAGGAGGGTCTAACCGAATCTGCACTTCAAGAGATCTGGCTAACCAAAGCGAATGTGGATTTTCGACAAGAACTTCAACTAGCTCTTTCAGATGCATATGATCGCTTGCTAGCGCCTTCGATTGAGACAGAAATCCGACAGAAATTGAAGCAGCAAGCGGATGAAAGTTCTATTGAGTTGTTTTCCAAGAATCTACGTCAGTTACTGATGCAGCCGCCTGGAGGTTCAAGAGTGGTCATAGGCCTAGATCCAGGCTTCCGAACAGGAACAAAGTGGGTGGTTATCGACCACACAGGACGCTTGCACGAGAACGGTGTCATCTATCCGGTGGAACCACAACGGCAAGTAGACGCATCAAGACGAACACTACTTGGCTTGATTGAGCGATACCAAGCTGAAATTGTTGTGGTTGGGAATGGCACTGGTTCGAGAGAAGTTTCGCAATTCCTAAGAGAATTTATCAAAGATTTGCATTTAAAAATCAGACATTTGGTTGTGAACGAATCTGGCGCTTCTGTTTACTCGGCATCCGAAGTCGCTCGTCAGGAATTTCCGGATTTGGATTTAACGGTCCGGGGTGCGGTTTCGATAGCTCGGCGTTATCAGGATCCACTGGCAGAGTTGGTCAAGATAGATCCAAAATCAATTGGAGTGGGGCAGTACCAACACGATGTCAATCAGAAGCAATTAAAGCAGTCTCTTGATAGAACGGTCGAGTCTTGTGTGAACCAAGTAGGAGTGGAACTGAATCAGGCATCAGCTGCTCTTCTCAGCTATGTCTCCGGGGTCACGAAGTCTCTAGCTGCACGCATTGTTACGTACCGAGATGAAAATGGTCCGTTTCGATCACGCCAAGAGCTGATGCAAGTGACTGGCTTTGGAAAAAAAGCTTTTGAACAAGCGGCTGGTTTTTTAAGAATTCGAAATGCTGAGCACCCGTTGGACCAGTCAGCTGTTCATCCGGAGCGTTATAGTATTGTCGAGCAAATGGCAGCCAGTCAAAACCTCTTGGTTGCGGATCTGATTGGCAATCAGAACGCACTTGAAAAAATCCAGTTTCAAGATTTCGTATCTGAAGAAGTAGGCCGTTACACGCTGAATGATATTTTGGAAGAATTGAAAAAACCTGGACGAGACCCTCGAGATGACCACCAAGAAGTGCAATTCAGTGAAGCTGTCCAAGACATGAAGGATCTTCAGGTTGGGATGCATCTTCAAGGAGTAGTCACTAACATCACGCACTTTGGAGCATTCGTAGATATAGGTGTTCACCAAGATGGCTTGGTTCATATCTCTCAAATGTCTACACAATTTGTGCGCGATCCTCTTGAAGCCTGTGCTGTAGGACAACGTGTTGAAGTTTGGGTGTTAGAGGTTGATACTCAACGGAAAAGAATTGCTTTGAGTATGCGTAATCCAGATTCCAAAAATCTGGATCGGAATCCATCGAAAGCACTACCACAGAAGAAGAATAAGTCAGCCCAACAGCCATCCAGACAAAAACAGGGTGCAGGAATGGATCAATTGATGGAGAAATTCAGATCACTTTGATGTTCCTTCTATCTATGCATTGAGGCGATGATGGATCATCAGCAATGGCAGAATCGAATAAGCGAAATATGCGGTGATTTGGAGTCAAGGCTAGATCCAGCCTCACACAACTTTGCTCAAAGGCTCAAGCAGACTCTTGAAAGGGATTTTCCAGCCCACCGAGAAGCATCAACTGCCCTCACTCTACGTCACCATGCCTTCACACATGCTTTGCAACTTTATGATTTGCAAAGTGCCCTTCGACTCATTGCAACCTACGACCTCTCCCAACAAGCTACGCAGGGCATAGTCCCCAGAATTCAAAAAAGTTGTAATTCTTTGGCAGTCATTCGCCAACTGGATGCATTTGCCTCCAGCCCTGTCGAACTACGTGCTCTAGAACGATATCGTATTGGTGTGGAAGAGAGCCTGCAAACGGTTTTAAAATGTGAGGTAAAGCTACTTTACGAGCCCATCAGACTTCAGAAAGTAGTCGTAACTGCTCAAAATTTACCGGAAGAAGTTCAGCAACATTTTTTCATAGAGCGGCTGCAGTCACTTTTTTCCAGAGATTATCAAACCTACCTGATTCTGAAAAATCGCTTTTTTCTATCACGTATTCGGCAGGGTTTAAGCGATGACCTAATCGTTCGTTGGATGCAGCGCCGTTTGAAAGGTTCACTTCGATTGAGCCCCTCAGAAATCTTTGAGGAGGTTCGCAAAGTAGATTTTCGGACTGTAGAACAATTGGTGCGTGAATTAGTACATCACCATCCAGGCAATCCAAAATTGAAAGGCAGCCCCACACCATGGCATCCTGAAATTTCAAAGGAAGAGGATGGATTTGTTGTGGATCACCAGAGTGCTCAAAGTTCTCTTGAACCCCCCAACGATAAAAGCAACGGATCGGCTCTAGGTGATGAAGAATCTAACCCCCCTACTAAGGGAGCAGAGCCCTTAGCTATTCCCGCTACAGAGGAGATAGCATTTGATCATGGAAGTGACGCTGAGCCTGTTGCCGAGCCAATTGGTAAGGAATTAGAGGAACGGAGTGGTGGAAAACTAGTTTCACTGACAGAAGATGGTGAAGATGCTTTTGAAGTACTGTTAAAGCGGTTGCAACCCCTACTCAGAAAGATCAACAAGAATCTCAAGAGTGTTTACAGTACTTCATCTCCATTTCTTACTCCACGGAACGAAGACTACACAACGTCACAGCAATTGGAACAAGAAGGTTTTTTCAACTTGGAGAAGCGTGCAATAGTCGATCTGAGTGAATGGGTATCAGCAATATTGGAAGCTGAACATCTTGAGGGCGCCCGCTGGAAACGTGAGGAAGTTGTTGAAGTGTGGGAGAGTGATCCCGAACTGGATGAGGAGTTTTTGAAAGAAGAACGTTCACGTGATAAGGATCACAGTCTGAAGATAAGTAGCTTAATGCCTTTTCCTCTAAACATTCCCACTCCCGATGGCATAATCTTAAATTTGGAGAAGGGGCGAAGATTCGTTCTTCAATTGGGTGTTGCCTTCATGGACAGGGACCTCCCTGAACGCAAACGATCTCAAAGTCAGGCGACTCCCTATCTCAGAATCTTCTTCAAAGGACAACATTTGCAAAAGCGGGGAGCCCTTGTTCATTTGAACCAGGAACCATATTTCTTGGCTTTGCCTGAGCAGGTCAAATCTTCAATGATTCTGTTCCACCTGTCTGTGATGATGCTCCATCAGTCGTTTGGCCTAACTTTGCCTGTCTCGATGCGTCAACACCTGGTGGATGTGTTTTCAATTGACAAGGATCAATAATGAAATTATTGACAGCATTCCTCGGAGTTTTCGATTGTTTTGAAGGGATTAATCAATAATTCTTTAGGCCAACTCACCAGGTCAGTTGGATAGCGTACAGCAAGTTGATAAAGGCCCCCAGGAGGCGCGGTTTTTCCAGCTTTGGTACGGTCCCGCTGTTTCAAAATCTCTTCCATCGAAATTGCCTCTCTCTTTCTCAAACCTACTTCGACCAGAGTCCCAGTAAGAATTCGGACCATATGCTGTAGAAATGAGTTTGCTTCAAACTCCATAATGAGATTACCCCAAGGGGAAACGGTCTTCGCTATCGTGATTTCTCGCAGCTCTTTCACCGGATCAGGCCCGCTGCAATGACTAGCTCTGAAAGAGGAGAAGTCACAACTCCCAACTAAGTATTGAGCAGCCATTCTCATTGCCTGCAAATCTAACGGTTGACGAATCCACCATGAATGATTTTCAGCAAATGGATTTCTCTGCTGAGAATTATGAATGAGATACGCGTAGCGTTTACCAATTGAATCGTGGCGAGCATGAAAGCTTGTGGGCTTCTCTACTACTTTGCGTACAACGATGTCAGGCGGTAACACTCCGTTGAGTGCCTTCTGCCATTGTATAGCTGTAAAATTTTGTGAACTTTGAAAATGGGCAGGATAATTGAGGGCATGAACACCAGCATCGGTTCTACCACTGCCAAGTACTTTATGGAAGGTTCCTGTCAGTTGCTGGAGAGCTTTTTCGATTTCACCTTCGATTGTGGGAAGGTTGGGCTGAACCTGCCAACCTGCGTATCGAGTACCGCAATATGTCAGCAGGAGAAGCCAGGTTCGCAAGTTTCAAGAAAGCCAGGGGGATCAGGCAGCTTCTACAGCTCTCTCAGCCATTGAACGGATTTTACTAGGGTCGTTGCCCACTACCTGATCAACAAGTTTGCCGTCTTTCATCATAATGACAGTAGGTATTCCTCGGACTCCGAAGCGAACAGCAGCGCGTTGATTGGAATCGACATCGAGTTTGCAAACTTTAATTTGCTCACCATGAGATTCTGCGATGGAATCTATCACTGGTGCCAAGGCTCGACATGGTCCACACCATTCAGCCCAGAAATCAATCATTACGTAGCCAGATCCTGTTTGCTCATCAAAGGAATCATCGGTGAGGTGAACAACTTTTTCGCTTGCCATAAAAACGCTCTCTATTCAAGGGTGAAAAACATTCAAAATATCAGACCTCCACTGGGCTGACAAGGTCTATCTAGGTTCAGAATATTGAACCCAGATGGGTAGCTTTAGAGCTTTGGGAGAAAGTCCCGACAGCTTTTCTCGAGAAATTCCCAAAAAGCAAGGCTGGCTGGAAGTAGTTTTTTCTCTTGAAGACGCACCAAATACCAATGTCGTACAAGCGGGGTACCAGCTACATCTAAAACCGCCAAACGTCCTTCCTCTACTTCAGCTGCGATCGTATGTGCAGAGATGAAAGAGATGCCTAGACCCGCCATGACACCTTGCTTGATGGATTCATTACTGCCCATCTCCATACCTTTGCGCCATTCAATCTTTTGTTCGGTAAGAAAGCTATGAAGCAACATCCTTGTTCCGGAACCTTGTTCTCGAAGCAAAGGAGTCTCATTGGTGAGCTTCTCAAGAGTAATATTTTTTATGCTCGATAGAGAATGTGAGGGAGAGGAAATAAACACATGTGGATGGTCACCAATCACTTCTGAGATAACCGCAAGGTCTTCAGGTGGGCGGCCCATGATAGCAAAATCAAAACTTGCTGAACGGAGACCAGAGACAATTTCCTGGCGATTACCCACCTTCAAGTCTAGTTGAATCTCCAAATGATCTCTCAAAAACGCAGCAATCGCTTTCGGCATGAAGTATTTCGCCGTACTGATCACTCCAATTCTAATTCGTCCACCTTCAACACCCCGCAAATTATAGATGGATTCCTCAGCTTGTCTAAGTTGCTCCTCAAGTTGCTTCGCTAATTCAAAGATCACTTTCCCAGCTTCCGTCAGTCGGAAACCATTCCGCCCCCGC
>CAJXNF010000160.1 GCA_913056375.1 uncultured Pseudomonadota bacterium
CATCGAATTCTAAACGAAGCCCCACCCCAGCGAATGGTCGCAAACCGATTGCCAAACGTCTCGGGTAAACTAGCTCAAGTTCAAAGTTGGCGATCCAACTGGTGGACACACCAAAGTAAGGTAGCACAGGTGGGTCATAAGAGCCTGGCAGATGCAAAAAACCAACAGACCAGGCCAGAGAGCCTGAATTGCTCTCATACTGGGCAAGGGGAGTGATGTCGCTGATTTCTCCCAGATAGACCTGTTGAAATGCTCCAAACGCCCAACGATCAGAGGCTCCAGCTTGAGGGTAGAAAAGCATGGAGACATGCGAGTGATAGTCTTCGTTGCTCAAATCGCGTCGGTCGCTGGCAATTCGATAGCCTCCGCGGATGATGAGAGCACTCTCACCCAACGGCAGTGGCAGAAATCCTCGCCAACCCTCACTATGCAGTTCGGTGGGCAGATCATCTCCACTGAGACCCAGTTGGCTGCTCTGGTCCAGTTCACTAGCCAGCAGATTCGGTTGGGTGTAGCTCAGTTGGAGATCTTCTCGGAAAAGAGACAGGAGGTAGAGATTGAGCACCCTGTACTGGCTCTGTAGTCCAAACTGAGCCCCTTCGAGTTGTGTACTATTGTCAGCGCTCACTCCACTCTCTCCAAAATCAACCTGCTGATAGCTGAACAGGCGAAGAGCCGTCGATGGTGCGGAGGAACGGACCTGAAACCACTGTGCCTGGGCCGAGAAACCCACAATTAATAACAGAAAACAGCAAACAATTGCGCGCATGTAGGGACGCATCAGAGAGAGTTCTTGAGTTTCCAACGGTCGACGGTGTCCCGAACCAGTTCTAGCTGGGAGAGCAAGGCATCCTGTTGCTCCTGGTTCAAATCCCTCCAACCAATGGCAATTTCGTCTTGGAGCCCTTGCAATTTCTGGACACGATGAGGTTCTAGGTTGTTCAGACGAGTAATGGCAGGCTGCCAGAGTTGACGATTTTGGTGTCGGAATTGGTGAACCACTTCATTGTAGTTCCACTCAAATAATGCACAGATTTGACGCAGAAGTTCCTGACTTGGCCTAGTGAGATCCTGCTCGATCTCTTCGTACAATTCTGGAGAAATCTGCAGCAGCAAGGCCAACGCTTCTGTAGGTTGGCCAAACTCTTCCCGTGCTTCACGAAGTCTTTCCCCCAGAGAGAATCGATTTTCTGGAGGTGGTTCATTCCACTCAGGAGTTTCTGGTTTGTTGGGAAAACGATTGCGGATATCTCTTGCAGACAAGGGCGGTTGGTAGCCACCAAAACTTGGATTCGTTGAGGTGATCAGGCGCTGTCGCACCTGGCGGTAGTTCCACTCAAACATGGAGCAGATCTTGCGCAACAACTCATCCGCGGGAATTACCCCTTCTTCCAAAGCCTGATAGTAGTCAACAGGAATTCCGAGCAGTGTGGATAATCCTTCCAGGGTTTGCCCGACGGCTAATCGCTCTGCTTGCAGCTGTTCACCAAAAGTGGCTCGTGCTCGGTTTCCTTCGATTGCGGTTGTCTGGCGAGCCTGCGGAGTATTTAGCGCCAGTCGGCTAATGTCCTGGTAATTCCACTCAAACAGAGCACACAAACGCTGAAGAATATCAGCAGGTGGAATCCAATCTTCCTCTAGGCGTACGTAGTCTTCTGGATCCATCTGCATCAGCAGAGCGATAGCCTCCACACTCTGGTCAATGGAGAGTCGGAATTCTTTGATCATTTCATTGAGCTTGGCCACGAACCTCTCTTGTTCCCAGGAATTGGTACAGGTCTTGATTGCCCGACAAGATCTTTTCTGCCGGAATTCACTACTTTCTCGCTGACGGCATCTCCACACATGAATCGACTTGCCTTCCCCTGTCTACTGCTGATCTTTTTCCTCGCAGCATCTACGCTGCCAGCTCGGACTCGTAACGCAGGTCTGGGCCCTTTGGAAGTCAGGAACCACTACCCGGTGACCCACGCCTACTTGTGGATGTATCCAGAAAACACAGCCACCTTACCGGATGGGGAAGCACTGACCAGTTATAGCTTCTCGATGGCGAACACCTTTGTCAATACCCAGGGCAGTACTCAAAAAATCACCAAAACTGAATATGATCGGGGAATTGTTGCCAGTGATTTCAACAGCGCAGATACAGGCCAAGCCGTGCCAAATTTGGGCCTGTACATGGACGTTGAAAGCTACCGCCAAAACTTCCGTTTCAAGTATGGGATGTCCACCTCTTTTGAAGTCTCTCTTGAGGTCCCCTTTCTCACCATGACAGGTGGAATCATGGACGAATACGTAGAGGCTTTTCACGATCTAATCGGAGTTTCCAATGAAGCGAATGAAGGGGCCTACCGACAATATTCAGATCGGAACAAATTTGGCTATTATGTAGCTCGCAACGGAGAATTATTGGTTGCAGACGATTCCAGTGTTTTTGGGGATACATTTCTTGGAAAACGGGGAGACACCAGCCTAGGTGCCAAGTGGAATTTGTGGGAAGGAGGCCGAATCATGCCGGCCTTCACTCTGAAGCTCAATTATAAAGTTGCTAATGGAGAGAAAACTGACGGAGGGCAAACCAGTTCGGGTACAGACGACTGGGGATACATGCTCACGTTTTCCAAGGGTTTTGACCCCTGGTTTGTTTACTTCGGTCAGGGAATGACCAATTTTGGTAGCAACCCCGATTGGGTTTCTGACTCAGTCTTTCATCGCTTTATCAGTTTAGAATGGATGATGTTCTCTAATCAGTCCTTGGTCATCCAGAACGTGATTCAAACCAGCATTTTTCCAGCGGAAGGAGATCCATCTTCATCGATTCCCGAAGAGGTTGATAACTATAATCTTCAAGCATCTACCGCATTGATCATGGTCGGTTACAAGATTCAAATCTACAATCTTCAGTTCGACACTGGCTTTGTGCAGGATTACAGCAATCGTGGCAACGAGACCGATTTTGTTGTCTTCTTTGATGCGGGGTTGAGATGGTGAGGCAAGTCATTCCTTGGGGCCTGCTCTTGCTGCTTTGGTCCATCATGGTCACCACAGCACAGGCTGTCGAGCAGACTTTCTACTTCGCTTCACTTCAGTACGGTAGCATCGACACCAAGCGCAATGCACCTCCATTTGCTGTTGACAATGATTACCTGAGTGCGATGGAGGAGAGTTATGGGTCAGTTTCCTACGATCCTAAGGTAGAACCTACGGTGATCTCCTTCGAATACTACCGAGTTGATGGCTACGTGGGTATCGGGTTCAGCATTGATCTGCTCTCAGGCATCGCTCAGAACGATCCACCTAGCGGGGTGTTCTTACTCCCGAATTACAATCAAGAATATCAATTCAGCGGTGGAAGCCGTGTCACTACAGAAACCATTGGCCTGCTCTATGGGCTCAGCCTCTATGGCCGCTTCGGCTTCTTCTATCCATTTATTGGAGTCGGTACTGGAAATTACTTGAGTAAGGTTGAGGAAAATCTTGTTGAGAGCGACGGGACCAACAACAACTCGGTGGTTTTTGGTGAAGTGCTGGAACCCTACTACTACAAATGGGGGATTCGCTTTCCTTCAGGAGAGTACGGGGTTATGCTTTCACAGTACTACATCCGCGCCCCACTCACCGTCGAATCACGTAACAAGACCCTGGAACTCGGAGGCGTTGGAACTTTCTTCGGTTTCTACATGGGATTCTGAAAAGGTAGGCAGGCGTTCACTGTGCGCTTGACTGGGCCGCTGAATCATCAAGGACCAGATGATTCAGCAAGCTCGTAGCCTAGTTCAGACTGGTGAGTACGTCATCAAATTCTTCATACGCCCCACCCCAGTGGTCAGCTCGCACGTTGCGCGACTCCCGATCTGGCTGTGGAGGAAGGATCTCAATCTTTTTCCCTCTGCTCAGAAAATTCTGCACAGCTGCCTGAATCTGTGCGTGCTGACGCTCCTTTGCGCTATCTTCCTTCCAAGTCTCATCCTCAAACACAAACTCACTCCATGCTGAGTCGTTGTTTTTTTTCATCATTACCTCTTTTGGAAAAAATTATTACTAGCACTCTATGAGAGCAAGTGCTAACAAATTTGTCAACTACTATTGTGCAGGTCTTGCGATTTTTTTTCAGGCGATGACTGAAGAACTACTTTCTTCAGGATGGGAAAGAACCTGCCACTTTTGCTGAACAATAACCTGCATAATTCATGAAAAATTAATGCGGAATTGTAAATAAAGTAGTAATTTTGCCAAAGAGATACTCCTGCCAACATTTTTGCAAGAAGATAGGAGTGCCTCTGAGGAGCTCCGGGAATCCATTTCCCGATGACTTGCCTTAAAGCTTATAGGAAAAATGTGGGGAAATTGGGGAGAGAATATGTAGATTTTGTGAAGACTGCAGCAGACGATCTTCACACAGGGAGAGGCCGATCCAATCCCCGGTACTGAACAGCTTCCGCCAGATGAGGTGTATCAATTGTCTCCACTCCAGCGAGATCAGCAATCGTGCGGGCTACCTTGAGGATTCGATCATAGGCCCTGGCGCTGAGTTGCATTCGCTGCATGGCTTGCTCCAGTAATTTCAGGGCTGCTGGCGACGGTGTCGCAAAATTCTCCAGTTCACGACGACTCATCCCAGCGTTTGATCGGGTGGGACTGTCGAGGAAGCGTTGTTCCTGGACTCGCCGTGCTTCCGTTACCCGTTGTCGAATTACAGCAGAGGATTCCCCGCGCCGTTGATCACCCAACTCACTTGGATCAACAACCGGGACCTGTAGGTGAAGATCGATCCGGTCAAGGAGGGGTCCAGAAATTTTTGAGCGATATTTTTGTACCAGATGTGGCGAACAGCGACAGGGCTGACTCCCCGTAGGACTTCCATAGAATCCGCAGGGACAAGGATTCATTGCCGCCAGCAGCATGAAGTCACAGGGAAACTCAAGAGCCATCGCTGCTCGGGAGATTGTCAGTCGACGATCCTCGAGCGGTTGCCGAAGCAGTTCAAGCACAGCTCTTGGGAATTCTGGCAACTCATCCAGAAACAAGACTCCATTGTGAGCCAGTGAAATTTCACCTGGGCCCGGGATGCTTCCCCCTCCGGCCAAACCCGCTGACGAAATCGTGTGGTGTGGTGTTCGGAAGGGCCGAGTACCGAGAAGTGGTCGGTCGGCTGGTAGTAGCCCTGCAATACTGTGAATCTGCGTAACTTCCAGCGCTTCGTCAAAAGATGGTGGTGGCAGGATGCTGACCATTCTTCGAGCAAGCATCGTTTTACCGGAACCTGGGGGTCCGAGCATCAACAGGTTGTGTCCTCCAGCTGCAGCCACTTCAAGCGCTCGTTTGACGTGCTCCTGGCCCTTGACGTCCTGCAGGTCCTCACCAAGTTGCTGATGTTGCTGAAACAAGGACTCAGCATCCAGCTCCGTCTGTGGGAACTCCTGTTCGTTGCGCAGAAAGGCAATCACATCCCTTAGGTTTCTGACGGGCACACGCTGTAGTTCAGGAACCACGCCTGCCTCTAACTCATTGGCGACAGGCAAGACAAGCTGGCTCAACTGCTGGCGCCGAGCCATCAGGGCCATCGGCAACACCCCTCTCACAGATCGTAGGCTTCCCTCCAGGGAAAGTTCCCCAGCAAATAGACAGTCCTGTAGTCGTTCTGCGGGACAGTGTCCCATCGCTGCAAGCAACGCGACAGCAATCGGTAAATCAAAGCCCGCTCCCACCTTCTTGAGTTGCGCTGGGGCTAGGTTGACCACGATTTTCCTGGGAGGTAGGGCAAATCCGCAATTGCTCAATGCTGCCAGGATACGGTCTCGACTCTCCCGAATCGTGTTGTCCGGCAGACCAACGATATTGAAGGCACTCAGTCCAATCGCCACATCCACTTCGACTGTGATCGGATGGGCTTCAATACCAAGAACCGTGGCGGCGTGTGCTTGGGCTATCATGATTCTTTAAAAAAGAGATGGCTCGATGAATCAATCGGATTATTGAGAAGAAAACAGACGGTCTTTGTATTCATCTTCGTCAAGCAATGCTTGCTTTGATTGATTGCATTTTTACTTGGCTAGTCGCAAGCAGTCTTGTGCCAAAATTGCCTTTGCGACTCACTTAGCCTTCAACAGCTACACCAGTTCTTCAGGACATCTTCTTGAGCTCTAGGTTCTAGCATCCCAATCTATCCAGCCCACTTATTTTTCTAAAAGAATTCTTCAAAAAATTAATTCATGAAAAATATATAATCATGAAATTAGTATAAAATTTATTAAATATTATAATTTATATATAATGAAATCAGAATTTTATAATTTTTATCTTAAAAATATTAATAAAATGATTGACAGTTATTCATCCTTTTTGTAACATAATTTCAACATTTGAAACATAGCCGAGACATTTTGACTCGGTGCTCATCAACTCCACCACGAGGACGAACTATGAAAGCTCAATTCTTAAAGACCTTTATCAAAGCAGCAGCCATCGTTGCCTTGGCAACTTCCATTGCAAACTGTGGCGCAATGCCCGAAGAGTCAATCACTGAATCCACCTATCAACCCACATCAGAAAACACTGATAAAACAACAAATAATGATGACGAAGAAGAGACAACTAACAAAACTCCGTCTCGATCAACAGAGCCTATCGTGGACGGATGTGAGGCATTTGGCTTAGTATATGACGAAGTCAACAACA
>CAJXNF010000161.1 GCA_913056375.1 uncultured Pseudomonadota bacterium
ATGGTTCAAACGGATTCTGGAGCCTCCCGGAGTGTTGAGGGGGCACCGCTCCCATCAGACGATCAGCTGTAGGCCTTGGCAATGAGGGGGCCAGCTTGCTCATCTGACAGCACTGGGGTGACCTCCCAGTCGAGGCACTCGGCCCACTCCGCGGCGTGCTCGTAACAGGCATCGGCGTTGTCTGCCTCCACGAGAATCCAGCCCTCAACAGAACCCGGTGCGTGCCAACGCTTCCAGGACTTGCACTCGGGGAAAGGCGCACCCGTTGCCAGGAACTTCTTAGCAGCAATTTCGTGGTAGCCGGTCTTGAACGACCAGTGCATCAAAAAGGTCATGGAAGGTGTTGAAGCAAACGAACATTCCCACAGGCCAAACAGCTTGTCTGTGAGGGCAAACACGGCGGGATAGATCGCTGCAAGCCCTTCCCTCAATCGTCGTCAGCAATCGTCTTGCATCCAGCGTTATGCGCGGTTACATGGGAGCCATGCAGCCAGATGGCGGAATGCCGGAGCTTCTCAAGCGTCAGATTGACCGCCTGGAAACCGCCATTGACCTCTCGACGGACTGGCTTGAAATTCAATATCTGATGGTTGAGCTTGATCAACTCAAAGCGTTGTACGAGGACGCGGAATCAGAGGCGGCTTGAGCGGTTGTTGACGTCAACATCAGGACATCATCCATAGAGATCAGCAACACATCCGACCAGGCCATGCAGTGTCTTTAAGCCATCCCTGTCAGCCTGAGCATTGAGCTGATGTGCCATGGCATGAACAACGAGCAGCAGGCGGAACTCGAACGTCTAAAGCGTGTGCTTGCAGTGGCCCAGCGCAACGGGAACGAGCTCTTCATCCAGAACATTGAACGGGAGATCGCAGCCGTTCAGAAGGGTGAAAGCTCCCCGCTGATTGAGGAGTACCTCACCGCGGAGGAACGAGCATCACGGGGCGTCCATAACCAGGCCTAGGCCTGATGGGATCGCTTGCCGCCTGCACTGTTTTCTACTCTTGGAAGTCACCCAGAACTGAAGGCCCACTCAAGACAGCAATCCGCTTCGAGCCTGCTGCCTGGAACGCCAATCAATGACTGATCGCACTCTGGACATTTCAGCTGCATTGCGCGAGGCCCAGCTGCAGCACCTCGAGGCCTCTCTCGCAGCCAAGGCGGCAAAAAAACCAACCAGCAAGGAAGGAACGTCCACCACAGGATCCACACGAGCCCAAGACGCGGCTTCAAGCGACTGAACGGCACGCCATCCCAAGAATCGATCGTTCAGGCCCTCAAGGCAATGCGCCTTAATGCCGATGACTTTGTGCCTCTAAGGCACAAAACTATGGGCATCGAGATCGGAGGAGCCCATGACGGACGACACTCCACCCCAGCAGACCGAAGAAGCAGACTGACTTTCTGGCCCCTGCTCCAACAGTCTCAACAATGACCTGGGTTGGTCCTTTGGTGGGCACGCAATGGTCCGCCACGCCAATCGACGCTCCACTTGCACCGTTTCAGGTGCCCTCGGAGAAAACGACCCAACACCTCGAGCCCATGGCCCCAGGGCGCCTCGAGCCAGACGCTTCGACCTTTCACGTTCAGTTCCATTGCCATGGTGATCCCCAGGGGCAATACACGGACTGATTTGGTCGACTGCAATTCATAAACGAACGAGCCAGGCCGTCTCTTCCACCGGGGAGGGACGGCCTCCTCTTTGAAATGATGCAGTCCTTGTTGTCTATGGGGCGGAATCATTCAAGAGCAGTACACCCAAAGCATGTACGACTGACAAATACCCACGAGACCCGCATTGTCTTACACCTGACGGGAGAATTGATTACGGCAACGTGCGCCAATGACCCTGATACCTTCCGGAACTTGCTATCCGGAGACATTCAAGAGCTTGGAATAACACAAGATGGAGGAGCTGCTTTTAGGCCGTCTCAACTCATTTGTGACTGCTGCAAGGAAGGGCAGGCTTCTCCTTGGGACTAGTGGCTAAAGCAACAAGCAATTTGGGGTGGGCGGATGGCGAACCCAAAGTGTCACTCATTTGAGGGAAGAGAAAGCCAGCACATACCCTTGGACTGGCCAATACACGCAAAAAGATCAGCTATATTTATTGGTGTTTTATTCTCAATAATTTAGCGAGATGCCCTCCTAAAAACCACGGACAAGTCAATTCAATAGATCCACAAACAGTCACAGTCGTCTAGCGGTAGACCACATTCACGAACTTCTAACGACTGACCACTTACTGGCTCAATGCCCTGTCACTGGCTACAGCATTTTGGGGGGATATTACTGCTACACAATTGAAGGCGCCACTGTTAACGAGAGACATCCCAACACCTCAGTTACCATCATCTGGACCAGTAGCATCTGCCGCTGAAAACGTTTTGTCGTGCATTGAGCAACAGTGGCACAGCATGGAATAGCAACGATTCAGGTTTCCGATCCAATGGGTCACCTTCGAGCCCAATCGGACTTCGGCCAATGCATCTCGGCAACCCCTACCTGAGCCATTTACCTCTTGGTGAATACCTTCTGAGGCTCAAGCCGCTCGTTTGCTGGTTTGCCGTAAAACCTGAATTATCTCACGACATTCACTTATTAATGCGCAATAGGAAGAGCCACCTCAGGAGAATGCGCCGAGCGAGTCAACAAGCTTTAGGGAATGATCCTGAGCTATGAGTCCAACACCGCATGTCTTGCTCATGCGAGAGAGATGCGTGAGGCCTGAAAATTACAGAGGCCCCGGTTTCTTAAGAAAGCTTAGGCAAAGAATGACGACGAGGTGGATGAAACCAGCATCGACTGCAAAGAACTACTGAGCTGGTCAACCAGACGCAGATGAAGGCAGATCGACAGGCGATGACACTGAACAAACCTGTCGCCGGTGTTCCTACATACCTGCGGCTCGATCACAGATCAGGCATTGGCAAGCAGCCATCTCAGTAAAAGCGTACGCCGTCGAGACGCAATACATCCTGTCAGATCATTGCCCAAGGGGGCACAGATCAGAATGCAGACTGATCAATCGAATTCATTTCTAGGCCTGAGAGCATCATTTCCACTCACAGAAGGAGCCAGACCCAAAAGACTTACAAATACTTGCGACTCGAGAGATGAATCGTTAAACTGGAATTTGAACACTTTGTTGACACATATGCCGGAAGATAACATCGCTCTTTGGGTCTCCGCTGCTGGCTTTGAGTCTCCCTATTACCGTTTCTATACCGACTCAAGCGGCAGCCAGGAACTCTCTGAGCCAACCTTCGATACGAGCAAGAGTTATACCTTCTATCGCCTGAACGAGGAAACTTCGCATCCATTTTACATCTCAGACACCGGATATAAGCAAACGTCCTCTGATGCAATCCTGATCACAGGTGATGGATCCCCTTCAACAGGTATTACTGGCGATCAAACCTTCAAAGTTGAATTTGCCGAAGCAGCGGGTGCCATTGAGGAGCTCCTATACTACTGCACAAGCCACACGAGCATGTTGGGTGAATTTATAGTTTCAGCCGCTGAAAATCACAACCCAGGCGTATCAACCGCGCACGATGAAATCAACAGATCAACAGCAGCCAGCTCGATTAACTTCAGCGACAATTACACCAAGTCCTACAAAGCTGAACTGAAATTCTTGCAGCTATATCCAAAAGAGGATGGCAGAATTAAAATAACTTTTGAACCTGATAATGGCTGGCTCAATGTAGATGGTAGTGACCCAACTGCTACTTACCAACACATTGCTGGATTGAGTTCTCCATACGCCGTATCGAGCCCAGCAGCACCGGGAGCTAACGCCAGAACCACCCTGGTTCCAAGGGATTCAATTGGACAGCATCTCAATGGCTCCGCCGGTGGGACGATTGAATACATTCATCCAGATGCGGGCGGTGAAGATACGGCAACGCGGGTGCATTTTTCGTTCAACAATATTGGACACTTTGTTAGCATTGATGAACCAGATCTCGCGCGGTTAAACACAAATTCAAATATTGATCGGGGCATCAATACCACCTCTGGCTCAGACGCCGTAGCCGGCGATGACTATAATCAGTTTCTAGAGATTGTGCCAAGCGAGACAAGCGAAGGTGGGCTCTCCATATTCTTTAGTGGTACAACACCAACTGGCAATACATTTTACAATCCGATCACTGCATTCGGCTTCTATCTCATGGGACGAGAGCAGAAGCGTGACGTCATCCTTGAGGTAACTGACATACACAACAACACAATACTTGAGTATTTGACAGTTGAACCAACAGCAGCCAATACAGCGGTTGTTGAATACATCTCATTTGCAGTAGACGAGGATGATGCACCCATCGCCTCGCTCTCTCTAACAGAAGAATTTAACGATGAGGCAGGCTCAGAACGCGACATCTTTAGCATCGATGATTTAAGCATAATTCCAGCGAAGGAAATTCCATTCCTTCATTCAATAGACGATGTATCTACCCAAAAAAGTATCAAGAGCTTCACGCTAAGTAAACCAGTTTTTCTCGGCAGTCAAGACGTTTATACCGTAATCACTGGAACCAACAAAAAGGATAAAATAACTGGCACTCTAGAGGGCGAAATACTCTCAGGGATGAAAGGTAAAGACATACTCAAAGGCGGTAAAGGTGCCGACGGATTTCTCTTTCATCATTCAGGCAAATTTGGCAACAAGCACGCAGACCTAATCAAGGATTTTGATTCCAATGAAAGAGATTCAATATTATTAGACAACGATCTTTTTGGCCTTAGCCAGAAGATTAAATTCAAGTCTTACAGCCGCAAGAACAAAGCGAAAAAAGCAGCACGGAGTAAAAATGATTTTGTGTATGACGATAAAAAGGGACTTCTTTACTTCAATGAGAATGGCAAACAAAAAGGGTGGGGTAATGGTGGTCTATTTGCCAAACTACAAGGTGCACCTGAGTTAGGTGCTGATGATTTCACCATTGTCTGAATTGCGATTACGTTTTTTTTAAATACAGTTATCAAATGATTTTGCAGCCGGCAAGTGATTGAGCAGAACAGGAACCTGCTGGATGCATCAGCAGCACACTTCGTTTTTAGATGGCCGTCAGCATTTCCGGTAGATGATTCTTGAACCAGCATTAAATTCAAAGTGAAGAGAAAAGGCCTCGCAACTTTGGTAACGGTCAAGCTTTTGACCAGGACCACAAAAATGTTTTCGTCAAAGAGCCTGAACTACCCCTTCAGGCCGTGCGGATGCCCGCCTATATGTTGATGTTGTGCGCCTTGATTACAGCGAGTGCAGTATCGAGGAGCTCCAAACAGGTTGCTTGATCGTCTTCGAAAAACAATCTGAGAAGGACTTACAAGCGAAAAACAATTTAGCAAAGAACCCCTTTCTGCTCAACATCTTGGGAAGATGTCAGTCAACAGGCTGCGTTGAACAAGTTGATGATACTAGTTTCAACCTCGGAAATTCAAAAAGGCGTTGGAATCACGGGATCACTGGCAACAATATTCACCTCAATCACATCTTCCATGAACAATGTTCGCTTGGCATGAACGCCATAAATAGATGGAGCAATGGAGACAAGTAAGGGCTGCTAAAAAAGATGCACTGTTACAAATACAGCTTAAGACCGGAGGACCAAGTACAGAAATCAAAGACAAGTCTTCCTCCCATGCATGGTCCTAATTCGCCCGACCAGAAGCAGCTACTCTGGAATATATCTTCTCAAAAACAGACACCCAAATTACTAATTTTACCAATACCAACTGCACGAAATCGAAAAGCTGCAAGGTGGCATCACAACAATATGATGATATTAGAACAATTCAGCCCAGCCCCACCGTACAAGGTGTAAAATGAGACGCGAATACCGTAATTAACAATGGCAACCGCCAAGATCAAGGATATTTTTGACAATTTTGGTGATGTTGTAGGTATTTTAAAGAGTGGGCAAAGTTCAGACGATTTAAAGCCAACTCTTTCAGGAACTCTTTCCAAGCGCCTTAAGAAAAAGGAAGAGCTTCACATATTCAATGGTGATGAGTTCCTAGGTCAAGCAAAGGTTAAAGGGAAAAAATGGGATTTTACTCCAAAATCCGCTTTAGATGAAAACGAAACTTATTCCTTCAAGGCGATACATGTCAACAAAAAAGGAAAGCAAACTAGTACATCCGAATCTTTTATCTTAACTTTAGACAACGAAGATCCTACTCTTGTTATCAGCAATAACATCGATGGTATTGCGAAAGGGGATATTACTTTTGATCTAAATTTTTCTGAACCTATTGATATCAAAGAGAAAGATATCAAAATTAAGGGGGGTGAAGATGGAGATTTCACTGGCTCTGGCGCCAATTATCAATATGTCGTCACACCCAAAGACAACTCTAAAGGTACTGTTTCCCTCTCAATTGATAAGGGTAAATTCGCTGATTTAGTCGGCAATAAGAGTACCAAGAAATATTCAACTGAGCAAGAATATGACACTAAACCCCCAACCTTTGACATTATAAGCAATGCTAAAGGTGTTGCCAATGATAATATTACCTTCGATTTTATTTTCTCAGAGGTCGTTGATGGTTTCACATCTAAAGATCTAGAAGTTACTGGCGGAAAAAAAGGTAATTTCTCTGGTTCTGGCAACAGCTATTCCCTCGTTGTT
>CAJXNF010000162.1 GCA_913056375.1 uncultured Pseudomonadota bacterium
ACCAGAAACCAACCTGCGGCCAATTCCACAAATTCGATTGGGTAGCCTTGCGCAGGATCATTTGATCCTGTTAACAAATCCGATGTTCCTAACGTTCATGCTTGCTTCCTCATTTTGCGTTGGAATTTTTTTCACGATGATTGGATTTGTTCCATTTGAATATCAGAGAATTGGTGTCGACAACACAGAAATTGGTTTTTGGTTTGTGTTGATTCCATGTGGATACACCTTGGGGAATTTGATTACAAAAAACTTTGTTCACCGTATTGGAATCGAGAGGATGTCGCAGATTGGTGGCTTGATTTCGATCATAGCAACCAGTGCATTGCTGCTGCCAAGTTTTTTGGGTTGGTACCATCCTGCTTTGATTGCGATTCCTTGCTTCTTATTTGGTTTCGCATCAGGTTTTGTAATCGCTAATGCGACCATGGGTGCGATTGCAGCGGCAGGAAAGCTGGGAGGAAGTGCATCAGGAATTGTTGGCGCGGGCCAAATGGGTTTTGGCATCTTCGGAGGGTCATTGGTGGTCAGCGTCGGAGGTTATGAGCATTTTGAGAGTGGAGTGCTGATCCTAATTGGATTGGCAGCCCTTTCCACGCTATCGTCAACGTTGGCCCAGCACTTTAGTAAAACTCTGCCGTTGGTAGAGCCTGTGGAACCGGAAGCGTCCTGAGATACGCAGTAGAAGAGGGGCTGAGAGTGCGGAAAGATCCTCTCAGTTGGGAAGTGGAAAAGATGAGTAGAAAACCACTTCCCTGGAGGATACCACCCAAACCCCGGATCAAATGGGCCAGATGGATTGTCGGACAAGATGAGACCGATTCAGCTTTGGCGCTGCGGTATTGCCTTATCGCTTGGGTCCCACTGAAATCCAGTATAATCAGGACTTCGCTTTAAAAAATTGATGGAAGTCAAAAAACTAAAATATTTGCTCAAATTTGGGCCAGCATGCGTTTTTCCAAATTAGGATAGCACATCCCCAAGGTTACACCACGGGCGATCAGGGATATCAGCAAGGCTGTCCACAACCCGAACAAGTCGAAGATCGGTACCAAGCAGATCAAAGCGATTCCATAGACCAGTAGGCTGATAGCCATCATGTTGCGCATGTCTCTGGTTTGTGTCGCACCAATGAAGATCCCATCCAGCATCCAAGATCCCACCCCGAAAATTGGCATGAGCAAGAGAAACGGAAGGTACTTGACTGCGGTCTGCCTTACTTCCTCAGACTTGCTGAGCAACTCGATCGTCCAATGCCCAAACAAGGCAATCGCTAGTGTCAGTAATAATGCGACTCCTACGGCCCAGTAACTTGACATCAACACACTCTGACGTAACCCCAACCGACTTCGTGCACCAATCGCCTGGCCAACCAAGGTCTCGGCAGCAAAGGCAAACCCGTCCAAGGCAAAAGCTGTAACCATCAGGAACTGCTCCAGTACATGGGTGGCAGCCAACTCAACCTCGCCAAAATCAGCAGCAACAAACAGGAAAGAGACAAAGATGCACTGCAGCATCAAGGTTCGTAGCAGGATATCCCGATTGACATTCACCATGCGCAGCACTAGGTGTCGATCAAACACCCTTGACCAATTGCACCAGTCCCTTCCCCGCCAGATGTCTCGACAAAGCAGCAACCCTAGTAGTAACCCACTGATCTCGGCGAGAAAACTGGCCCAGGCAACCCCCTGCACTCCCCAGCCTAGGCCCATCACAAACCAAAGATCCAACAAGATGTTGAGCCCATTCATCCAGAGTTGTAGCAACAACACCGAGCGCGTGCGTTCCTGGGCAATCAACCAGCCGTTCAGTCCATAGAGAGCTATTGCCGCAGGAGCACTGAGTACCCGAATCTGCATGTACAATCGTGCTTGGGACTCCACCGCCTCCGTAGCAGGAGAGACATGGAAGGCAAGCCAGAACAGAGGGATCTGTAAAGCAATGATCACTAGCCCACCGGCTCCACCAAGCAATAGTACTCTGGTCAGAATCGCGGTCACCTCGGCACTGTCCCGGGCGCCAAAGGCTTGGGAAGCCAGGCCCGTGGTACCCATTCTCAAAAAACCAAAAAACCAGTAAGTTGTACTCAGGATCAAGCCTCCCATCCCTACAGCAGCAATTGGGACGGGAGAATCGATTTGCCCGACTACTCCGGTATCCACCAAACTGAGTAAAGGTACGGTGATATTGGCTAGAACGATGGGGATGGCGATGTTGAGAATCCGCCGATGAGTAATCTGCATCCGTGCTTACTGAAGGATCTCCAAATGGAGTGGGATTGAATTGTCTCTTTCTATGATTACAGCGATTGCTGGACTTGCAGCAAAAATCCTACAAAATTACTTATCCGCTTTTGTTGAAACTGCTTTCTGAACTGGAGAATTGAGATGATCGTCGATACTACTTGGCTGCAACAGAGAAAATTTGTTTCTACCTGCCCATCTGGCTTCAAACTGGAAATGGATGCCACAGAGAAGTACGGTGGTCGTGGAGAAGGTCTCACCCCAATGGAGTTACTGCTGGCAGGTGTTGCAGGATGTATTGGGATCGACGTAACGATGATTCTTAACCGTTACCTCAATCAGATCAAGAAACTGCACATCCGCACTGAGGGAGTACGTTGCGAGGAATTACCCACCAAGTTCACCCAAATCCAGGTAACCTTTGATGTTGAAGGAGAGATTGACGCTCCTCGAGTCTGGCGAGCCATTCGTTTGGGCCACCAAAAATACTGTGCGGTGTCTGCTTCACTAAATGCCGAAATGCAACATTTTCTGATCCTAAACGGGGAGACTGTCCCTGAGCCTTCTGAAGAGCACAGTTCCTGAGCAAGGCAGCCTGACCCGAATCATAGATTGCTTGATAGAAAATGTGCCTTTCATCCAACTAACCCAAGGGAAAGCATGGCCAATGCAGAAGATCTGAAAAAACTCACTAAATCCACAGCGTGTCCCAATGGGGATTTGACTCATGCCAACCTACGTGGAGTTGATTTGAAGGGTGCTCAGCTTGGTGGCGCTAACTTGATGCGAGCTGACTTGGCTGAGAGCATTTTGGCGGAAGCAGACCTACGCGGAGCCAATCTCGCAGGGGCCAATCTTCGAGGAACCAATCTCGAGTGGGCTGATCTAAGAGGTTCAGATCTTGACGGAGCAGACTTCACTGATGCCAATTTGCGCGGAACCTTTCTGGGAGGAGCCCGCATCTGCAATACTACGATGCCCGATGGGCGTATTAAGTTCACTGGGTGCTCAAAGCGGCCCTTCCTCGAAGAGGATACAACAGAGTGAGCAACGCTCGCTCTCCAGCAATACTGATGCACCGGTGCTACAAGCAACTTCAGCCAGGACGTCATCTGATTTTGCTGGTGGGAGTACTACTGCTGGTACTACCGATCTGGTTAGTATTCACAACCTCCACCCATTCTTCCAGAACCCTCGCCGAAGAAGGAATCCAGTGGTGGATTGGTGAGCAGTTTCTGGAGAACTATGCTGCCTTGTGGTGGCAGGAGAGCGGCTTTCGTCGACAGGTAACTGTGCCAGGAATGCTGCTCAACAGCGCCATTCTTGGGCTTGGCTTCATGGTCGGCTCGCTGATCATCTCCATGACTGCTGCCTATGCCATTGTTTTCTTCCGTTTCCCCTTCGGTAGTTTCTGCTTTTGGATGATTTTCATCACTTTGCTCTTTCCCTTGGAGGCTCGAATCATACCTTCCTATCAGGTCGTGGCTCGGCTAAACATGTTGGATTCCTACAGTGGCCTGATTCTCCCCATGATCTCTTCAGCTACGGGAACATTCTTTTTTCGTCAATTCTATCGGTCTATTCCGGATGAGCTGCTGGAAGCTGCCAAGCTTGATGGTTCTGGCCCCTGGCGTTTCTTTGTTGATATCCTGTTACCCCTGTCCAAGACGATGATTGCAGCTCTAGCGCTGATTTTGTTTGTGGTGGGTTGGAATCAGTACCTTTGGCCCCTGATGATCACAACCAGTGAAAACTTCACTACCCTGATGCTCGGTATTCGGACGGCACGTGGGTACCAGGGATTTGCCATCGCGATTCTGGCGCTTCTTCCACCTTTGCTAGTAGTCATCTTCTTTCAAAGACGATTTGTCAAAGGATTGCTCGAGGTCTATAAGTGACGAAAAATTTGGTTAAAGCGAGGTCGGTCAAAAATTTGTCACATGATATTTACAAATAATTGCATTCTGAGTATATTTGGGAGCATTTTTGATCACGCTTACTGTAGGTAAGGAATGTCTGACTCACCCAATCCCCTAGAATCTGCGGAAAATTCTGACCCAGAAAAGCGTAGCGGGAATAATCGACGACAGTTGTCCGACCGTCGTATTCAACATCAGGATCGTAGAGGAGAAGAGCGCAGAGTTGGTCCTCGAAGAGAGAATGACCAGAGTTCTGAATCTGAGACGGAAGAGACGTTTACAGGGCCCGATTGGATGATGGAGGCCCTTCAGGAAGCAGAAAAACGTCAGGCAGAAATGCCGGCGATGGCTCCTCCTCCAGTGGAGATTCCAAAAGAGGGAGAATCCCGTAAGGACATCATGACGGTTGAGGATGATGAAACCTTTCGCCGTCGCAATCTGATCCTGATTGCCTTCATTCTGGTCCTGATTGTTGCGTTGCTTTCTGTGATTTTTTACTGACGGAGACCCTTCTTTCCTGGCTTACTCTCTATGGCCACCAGCGTCTTTGATCTCTTCAAGATTGGAATTGGTCCCTCCAGTTCCCACACCGTAGGCCCGATGAAGGCGGCAGGCCTCTTCCTTCAGCACTTGCCTCTCTCTCAAGTTAGCAGAATCCAAGTCGATCTCTACGGTTCCCTCGGACTCACCGGGAAGGGTCACGGTAGCGACAAGGCAGTCCTTCTTGGACTAGAAGGAGAGCAGCCTGAAACTGTGGAAATCACCAACATCCTCTCCCGTCTCCAGCAAATCGAAGCACAGCAGTTACTCCGCCTGAATCAACAGCATCCGATCTCTTTTCATAAAAAGCAGGACCTGATTTTTCATCGGCAGCAGAATCTACCTCTCCACGAAAATGGTCTGCGTTTCCAAGCCTGGGATGCGGACGGACAGTTGCTTTTAGAGAAGACCTATTATTCGATTGGTGGAGGCTTTGTCCTCGAAGGAGAAGGAGACGCATTGGTAATTGTGGAGGACCAAACGGAGCTACCCTTTCCCTTCAAGAAAGCTTCCGAATTACTGGAAATTTGCCGGCAGCAACAATGTTCGATCAGTCAAATCGTTCTGGCTAATGAGCAGGTCTGGCATTCAACGGAAGAGATTTACCGACGTCTGCTGGAAATCTGGGAGGTGATGCAGGAGTGCGTACGATTGGGCTGTGTCAATGAGGGTGTACTACCTGGTGGGTTGAAGGTGAAACGTCGTGCCCCGAGTCTTCATCGTAAATTGCAGCAGGAAGAAGATCCCACAAACCTGATGGTCTGGGTCAACTTGTTCGCGTTGGCTGTTAATGAAGAAAACGCTGCGGGAGGACGGGTGGTGACGGCACCAACAAATGGAGCAGCAGGCATCATCCCGGCGGTACTGCACTACTTGATGCGCTTCACCCGATACTACAGCGATGAGCAGGTAGTCCGGTTTCTTTTGACGGCTGCAGGCATCGGCATGCTCTATAAGGAGAATGCTTCGATTTCTGGAGCTGCAGTGGGGTGTCAGGGAGAAGTCGGCAGTGCCTGCTCAATGGCAGCTGGTGCCTTGGCTGAATGCTTGGGAGGAACTCCAGCCCAAGTAGAAAATGCCGCAGAGATCGCTATGGAACACAACCTCGGATTAACCTGTGATCCAATCGGAGGACTGGTTCAGATTCCCTGCATCGAACGCAACGCTATTGCTGCGAACAAGGCGATCAATGCCGCACAACTGGCACTTAGAACGGATGGCCAACACCATGTCTCGCTAGACAAGGTCATCCGTACCATGTGGCAAACCGGTCGGGACATGGATTCCAAGTACAAGGAGACCGCCCGGGGTGGTCTCGCTGTCAACATCGTGGAGTGCTGACTTCCTCTCTGCTTTGCCCGTCTGATTAGTTTTCTTCAGGGCATGAGTAAAAAGTACAATTCCCTGTAGTTTTAAAAACTCTGGGACACATCATAAATTTACCCAAATGACCGCGGCTATCCTGAGGACATCCACAAAAAAGCTCAGGCACACTTATCGTAACGGATGGCAAACTCAACTCTCCAACGGTAAATTGAACTCCGGGTTATCCCTCTTTAGTTTTTCAATGTCTTCTGCTCTACGTGCAGCCAGTCTTCTTTCTTCCCCTACCTTCATCTCCAGCTTGCGGCGATCCTCAATCGCTCGTCTTTGAATCTCCAGATCACGCCTTGCAGCTTTTCTTCTTTCAATGGCGACAATGATATCTGTAAGCCTGCGATCTCCTCTGCGTCTCATAGTTCGTCTCTAGTTGGATGGATTGCTTCATCAGGAGTTGATTTTGACATGTCAAACCTTCATCTACTCCATTTGAGTAGTAACAAACAATTGAGGAAAATCGCCAATTGAAGCCTTTGATATCCTACTATGGTTTTGTTGTCGAGCATGATGAATTGCTGTTTGTTAACACCAACAAAATGAATAAA
>CAJXNF010000163.1 GCA_913056375.1 uncultured Pseudomonadota bacterium
AGTCCAACAATTCTCCGGCCATCTCTCGCGTGAAGGCGTTGTAGGCCTCAGGTCGTTGGAGATGGAGCCAAGCCAGAGCATCCTGTTGTTCCAAACGTACCGGGCTCATCGTTAATTCAGGTTGAGATGCTTCAGGGGTACACTCTGAATCTTTACACAACCACTGTTATGAGAATGAGCGAGTTTTTTGTTTGCTGGAATGAACATGGATTTATTTTAGGGATGTGTGCTAGCTGAGATGCGTGCTATGGTATCCACAAATTAGTCTGGTTCCACGCAACTTCATGCAAAAAGTGAGAAAAGCCTTGTCCGAGTCTACTGCCTCCACTCCCATGATCTACTACCACTCTCAAACCCCAGGTGACTTGGAAGCCACGCTAGCCCATGGGGCATCACTGACCTGTGGCAAACTATTGTTAATGCGCCATTCGGTAAGGCCACCTTTTCCTCCAGGAGTTTTTCATTTTCAGGTGGATCTGACGCCTGAGGGTGTTCGGCTGGCAGAGGCTTTGGGGACACGATTGGGAACTCAGCTGATTTCATTGGATTCCAGCACGTCTAGTCGTTGCCTGCAGACGGCAGAAGCAATTGGTCGTGGTTCCGGTCAACCCGTGCCCGTACGAGTCAATCCAAAGCTTGGGGACAAAGGGGTTTTTGTTCAAGATTCAGATCGCAATCATCAGTACATGGTGGAGCAAGGTCCACTGGGATTGGTCAATGCGGGCTTGCGTGGGGACAGTGATTGTGGACTGAACCCAGTACGAGCCGCGACGCAGGAGTTGCTGCAGGATCTCTGGAAGGAAGGCTTACCGGAGGGAACCTGTCGGGTGGCTGTAACGCATGACACGATGTTATCGCTGATCCTAGGGGTGCTGAGTGGTCGCCAAGCATTGGATGAGGAAGATTGGCCGAAAATGCTGGAAGGTGCGCTGCTGTGGGTGGAAGAAGACCGATTGTGTTGGTGCTGGCGCGGGAAGCTATACACTCAACCACGCCAGGAGTGGTTGGGTTAATTTACAACTGGCAACCCAAAGACTTGTAGTTCAACTGTCGCCAACTCTGGTCAGCAGGTCGATAACGTTGAATCTTGCGATTCCCGTTCTGATCGCATTCCGTGAGGTAGATGAATTCTCGTAAAGCTGCGGCTCGTACCACGCGATAGTCCTCTCCAGTGGCACGTTCTGTCTCGATTTGCCAGGACTGAGTTTGTGGATCGAAGCTCTCCATACGAACCAAACCAACTTCGGAGTACAAGCGGAAGGGTTGATTCTGAACAGTGACGCTCAGTTCACAATTTGCTTGCTCCCATTCGCATTGAGGAGATGGCGTTTGGCGTGCTACCTCACGGGCGTTGGCTAAGGAGGAACTCTCTTCTTGGACGGGGAGAGGAGCGCAGGCGAGACATCCGCTTCCTAGTATCCCCAGCGCGATGTATTTTAATTTCTTCATAAAACTCCGAAAAATCTTGCAAACCAAGCTTGATTTGGGTTTTTCTGGTGACCCTGCCTAATGGGCCTCTAGCTCAATCGGTTAGAGCAGCCGACTCATAATCGGTTGGTTCCCGGTTCAAGTCCGGGGAGGCCCACTCTCACGACACTTCCCTGCCTGAAAGCATCTGCTGCAGAGCAACTGACCAGATCAATTGTCTGTATCTGTCCATTAAAAAACTATTTGTATCAAAATTTTTATCGTACCACAATAAGGATTTTCAGAAACCTTTGCGGTACAAAAAGGAGGAGTAGGGAAGCTTAGTTGGTGATGGCGTCCAACGGTACGCTACTGAGGAAAGGCTTGAGGACGTCTTCGTTGAAGGTCACCCCAATACCAATGAAGTAGTCACGGAAGGATTCTTCTTCACTGATGAAGTCATCTGCTCCTGCAGTGACAAAGAGATTTGAATGGAAGCGCCAACTGGCTCCTGCCTTGAGATGGGTGCCAAATTCACCTCCAATATCCCAGACGTCCAGGTAGGTACGGTACTGCTCGTCACGGCCAAAGAGTTGTTCCACTCCCAGTCCAAAACTGTTTTCAAAGAGTCCAATCTTGAAGAGAGTGTCGTAGAAGCGTTGCACAACTTGAGCAGAGAATTGTAAACTTTGTTCAACTTCCAGTCGCTCTTCCTCAATGTAGGTAATTTGGCCATTCTCTTCACGTGTAATGTAATCCTTGGTACGGGTTCTGATTCCACGTGGATTATCGACCAACTCCAAGCGATAGAAACGATCTTTGAGCGGCTGCAACTGGACACTTAGGTAGCCCTTTGAAGAACTTTCTGGACCATAAGCGGCCTGATTGGAGCCGTACAATTCAGCTCGGACGCCAATGTCGAGCTTGAGGCGGTTGACATCACCAAGCAATCCGTTGATGCTGCCGATGGCTTCGTTCAACTCGTCGACGGTTTGCTCATCGTTGACCAGCTTGCCAATGGTGCCCTCCCCTCTTTCGATTTTGCCGCTGATCGACTCCACGTTATCCATTGTACGATCTAGCTTGGCCAGGGAGCGGTCCAGATTATCGACACTACTTTTAAGAGAGCTACGGTTTTCTTCAAGAATGCCACGGAGATTGCCTGTGATTTCAGGCCCATCTTTGGCGAGGGATTCGGTGAAACTGTTGAGATTGTCCACCACTTGTCGCAGTCCAGATCGATTCTCGGTGGTGATGGTCTCGAGTTGAGAAGAGAACTGTTTCAGGTTAGCCAGGATGATCTTGACCTCTCCCTTGTTTTCGCCAGAGATTTCGGCAAGATCACTGCTGAAGGTTTCAATCTGGCGCATAATGGATTCAATTCGCTCGTTGACAGTTCCTGTCAGCTCCTCGGTATTCTGAGTAAGCCCTTCAATGTTGTCGAGAATCCGTGTCAGCCGCTGTTCACCTTGGACTCCACCAAGTGAGCGATCCAGCGCACCTGTGACACTTTTCACGTCACGCAGGATGGAACCGAGGCTATCGATCATGCTGTCGATGTCACTTCCTGGAATCACCAGTTCGATCTCGTCTCCATCCTGCATGGTTCCACTCATCGAGTTACCTTGCAGGACTTCGACAAACTTGTCTCCAAGGATCCCAACAGACTTGATCGTCGCAGCGCTATCACGGTAAATCGGGTACTTGGCGTAGAGTTTGAGGACAACCCGCGCTTCAGAGCCTTCGAGTTCAATCGCATCCACGGTTCCAACCTTGATCCCTGCAACCCGCACGGCGGAGCCAGTTTGTAAGCCGCCAGAGTTGCGAAAGAGTGCGCCAATACGGTAGGTTTCATCCAACTCAGGATTCCAGCCGGTGACAACAATCGAAGCTGTGACGATTAGGCCAGCTGCCAGTAAGATCAGCCCGCCAACTTTGAACTCAGCGCGCATCGTTTGGTGGCAGGTAGGAGAGAGAGAAGATGGGATTAGGCGACACCGGAATGTAGCCGATGTCCGGAACCTTCATCCGAGCGATGGCAACGATGGTGTGCATGAACTCCGTTAGGACTGGGGCGTGGATCGCCTGTTGAAGACAGATCATTTAATCACCTCATGCAACATGAATTCCGATTTGCATTTGTTCGATCAGCTTTTTGAAGAAGGGAACGAAGCATCATTCCGACTAGCGCCGTCATTGCCAAGCTTGCAGGAACTCTTCGCAGACTGGTTGGATCTCTTTCTGCGGGCCTGGGAACTTCCTACACATACCGCGGCGCGCTGGGAGGAACTACGAGGCCTGTACTCGTTGACTGAGAGAATATCTCTGCAGTATTGCCGGAGTGATCAACTGGAGAGGGAACTGTGGCAACTAGGTGTTTTTGATGAGAGAGAAGTCAAACAACTGACAGATGGTTTGCAGGTATTCCTGAAGATTGTGAGGAGTAGCGAGTTGCAACCAATCCGTCTCTGTACTTTGGAAATGCTGGAACTCTGGTGGCAGGCGCTTCCTGAAGCGTTTGCGTGGGATCAACTGAAGCTGATGCGCAGTTGGGGCCTTGATGTCGCATGGCGAAAGGAGGCTTGGCGGGTTTGGTGGCGCTTTCAGCAAGGTAAGCAGACTGTGCCAGAACATCCAAGGCAATGGGTGAGCTTATGCCAACAGGTAGCTCTGAAACGAGGTTGCCAAATCATCAAAGTGGAAGAGCAGGTCGCACGATGGGCTGGAGTACATTTACGTCAGGAAGGCCCTTGCCAAACTAGTCCCAACTGTGCAACGTGTCGAATTCGGGGGCACTGCCGATGGGCTCAGGAGGAAACAGTCCCAAGGGATGTAGAATTAGCCTGGCAAGCTCAGGATTTCCAAGGAGTATCCACCCAACAATTGATAGAGGCCCTGATTCCAACATTGAATCTACCCGAAGAGTCAGGGCAGACAAAGGAAGGTAGCCTCTTGCGCAGAGTAGAGGGCTGGTCTGTTCAGCAGTGGCAACAACAAAGTGAGAACGCTTTTCGAGAAACCCAGCTACTACTGGAACTATGTCGACGTCACGGTGAGGAACGTCTGCAACCAGGAGAGACGTTCCACAATAGTGGAGATCTATTCCGTCACTTTCGTCATCGGTTGCGGTTGCTTAAACAAGAGGTCTTCCTAGTCGTTTTATTGGATAACAAGCATCGCTACTTGGGTGAACAATTGATCACACAGGGCCTACTCAATCGAAGCTTGGTTCATCCAAGAGAAGTGTTTGCCCAAGCCGTTGAACAACGAGCGGCTGCGTTAGTCTGTCTGCACAACCACCCTTCTGGAGATCCACAACCATCGTCAGAAGACCACAAGGTGACGCAGCGACTCAAGGAGTCCGGTCAACTACTCGGGATTCCGCTGCTAGATCACTTGGTGATTGGCGAAGAACGTTATGTGAGCTTCGCAGACGAAGGCTGGCTTTAGGTATACTTACAACATCCAAGAAATTGGAAGTCATCAGTCATTTTTGATAACAGCAAATGAATCATTCTCCACTCCTCTCGATCATCATTCCCACCTACAAAGAAGCTGGCAACATCAAGAACTTAGTTGAGGAAATCCTGGAATACTGTGACAGGGATTCTCTAGAAATTCTGGTGGTTGATGACAACAGCCAGGATGGAATTGATGAACAAATCCGCCTGCTTTATGAACAGGGCATCAATATCACGTTGCTTCAACGCCTGGAGAATCGAGGTTTGGCGACAGCTGTCAAGTTTGGGATGGATCGGGCAATTGGAAAGTATCTGGTCTGCATGGATGCGGATCTATCTCACCCGCCAGCAGTCATACCCAAAATGATCCAGGTTCTTGAAGACCAGCGAGACGTAGAAGTGGTTGTGGGGAGTCGCTACGTGGACGAAGGAGGTTTTGCTGGGCAATGGAATCAATATCGCCAATGGAACAGCAAGATTTCGACGATGCTGGCGAATTTGGTGATCCATGATCTTGGCGTGAAAGATCCGATGTCTGGATACTTCTGCATTCGTCAGGAGGTCTATCTGCGGGCTGCCTACATCAAGCCGATTGGCTACAAGATCCTTCTGGAATTACTGGTGAAGTGTGGTTGCTCGAGAGTGGTTGAGGTACCGATCACGTTCCGCGAGCGTGCAAAAGGTGAATCGAAGTTGAACCTGCGTGAGCAGATGAACTATCTGAATCACCTCAGTAGATTGTTTGATTTCAGTCATCCTCAGTGGAGCGCAGCGCTCAAGTATCTGATCGTCAACGTATTGGGAGTCAGTCTCATGCTCTTGCTATGGCTGATTCTACCAGATCTAGAAGGTGTCCTCGTGCCGGTTTCTCTGAGTTACCTTGGGGTCATCGCAACGAATGTTTTCTTTTTTGGGAGATATGTTCATTACAACGCCGATCAAATAGAAGTTGGCTTTCCGTGGATCAGTTTCACGTTGATTACAACTGCTGAGTACATCTTTGTCCTGGGCTTTGCTTTCTTTGTCCTTAATAACGTGAACATGGCTGGTTTACTTGGACTTGGGGCATTAGGAGCGTTATTTCGATTCATGCTAAGGAAGTTGGTTGGACACGACAGTCGAGGCCCTGGAGTCGTCAACAACTATCAAAATTCATTCAATTATTCTTCTGAGGAGGTGAGTTGTTTGATGTGTGGGAATCAGAACTTCACATTCCCTTATATTAAGACACATAATTGGTTACTTGAATGTAAATCTTGCGGGTTCCGTTTCGCAAAAAGAGATGTACAGAAAGAAGTAAGGAGTATATTCGGAGAAAATACGAAATTTCATGAAATGTCTAGAGAAGAACAAAAGAATAATTTTGAAATATATTTGGACGAAATCAAAAAAATATCAGAATTTAAGTCTCTACTGATTATTGGCTCTGATCTAGAGGTTTCTTTAGGAATTGCTAGGGAAAATTGCCAGGAAGTAAAAGCACTGGAGATGAATGCCGTTCGGGATCAAACTTTACAAGAATATTGGAAAGAACTGCACTCGAACATTGAAATAATCATTAAAGAGAATAAATTGTGGAAAATGGCGAAACAAACACAAAAAAGCTTGAATAAATTGTAATCAATATCGTCTAAGTTTCTGGGTGAACCGCACACGATAAAACTAAAACTGATAGATTAAGAACACAAAATAGAGAAAGAAATAGAAAAACAGTACAAAAGATCCTATTTAATATCTACTAAG
>CAJXNF010000164.1 GCA_913056375.1 uncultured Pseudomonadota bacterium
TTTGCAGTTTCCAAGGCGATTTTGGAGGCAGGCAAGCATGTCTACTCCGAAAAGCCATTGACGCTCTCACTGGAAGATGGCTTGGCCTTGCGGGATTTAGCTGAGCAGAAAGGCCTGCGAGTAGCTTGCACTCCCGACACCTTCCTGGGAGGAACGCACCAGCAGGCTCGAGCGATGATTGATGCCGGGACGTTAGGTGAAATTGTGGGAGGGACCTGTCATGTTCTCAGCCATGGTATGGAACACTGGCACCCCAACCCGGATTTCTTCTTCCAACCTGGAGGTGGTCCTGTGCTGGACCTCGGACCGTACTACATCGGTAACCTGATTCACCTGCTGGGACCGGTACGCTACGTGACGGCCATGTCGAGCATTCCACAAAAGGAACGCACGATCACCAGTCAGCCACGCTATGGAGAGAAGATTCCAGTCACTACCCCGACTACGATTCATGCAGTGTTGGAATTTGCCAATGGTGCGTTGATTACGCTGGGGGCGAGTTGGGATATCTGGAAGCACGGACACCGCAACATGGAGCTCTATGGCACAGAAGGTTCTCTCGTTGTACCGGATCCGAACTTCTTTGGTGGGGATTTGCTGCGTAGTGAGCGAGATGGTGAGTTTGAGAAAGTAGCCGCAGCAGAGCACCCGTTTGGAGTGCCCAACCAGGAGAACCCACGAGGTGCAGTAGCCAACTACCGGACTAGTGGCTTGGCAGATCTGGCGGTTGCCATTCAGACGGGTCGGGATGCTCGATGCTCGATCGAACGGCCACTCCACGGGGTAGAAGTGATGACCGCTGTTCTGAAGTCTGCCGAGACCCGACAGACTCTGGAACTACAAACTACTTGTACCCAGCCGGAGCCGCTGACTGCCGAAGAAGCACAGTCACTCTTGCGCTGAGTTTTTCTTTCAGAAGTTTTCGCGGAAGGTTCTCAGATCCAGTTCGTGAGTCCAGGCGCTGCGGGGTTGCTGGTGCAGGAATAGGTAAGTGCTGGCGATATCGTCCAGTTGCAGCATTCCTTCTTCGCCAAGTTGCTCAACCAGAGCCGGGGCTCGGTTACGGATGCGGTCGCCATTGATGATGCCGTCGATCACGACATGGGCAACATGAATCCCCTGTGGCTGGAATTCTCTGGCTAGGCTTTGAGACATTGCGCGTAGCCCTGCCTTAGCTGCTGTGAAAGGAGCGAATCGTGGTTTGCCTCGCAGAGAGGCACTAGCTCCGGTGAAGATCAAGGTTCCTCGGTTACGGGGAACCATCCTGCGGAGAACTTCCCGGGCAAAGAGGAATCCTCCCAACGTCCCTACCCGCCAAGCTTGTTCAAACAGGCTCGCTTCCATCTCCAGAAAGTTGCCGGAGTAGTTGTTGCCAGCATTGTAGATCGCTAGCTCGATCTGTCCTGCCTGTTCAGCCTGCTCAATCAGAGCCTGCACCTGCTCTTCTGCTGTGACGTCTGTGACCACAGGCGTACAACTTCCTCCGGTGGCTTCAATCTCATGCTGTGTTTTTTCAAGTAGGGCAAGTGTTCTTCCACCAGCAAACACATGTAGCCCAGCTCGAGCCGCATGACGACATAGGGTAGCCCCCAGCCCAGCCGAGGGCCCTACTCCAACAATGACGGCAACCGACATTGACTTCCTTTCTGAGTTATTGTTCTTCGTTCTCAAAGCATTCACTCAACGAGTTGCCCTTTCAACGAGGACCAAATCGTCCAGAGTGTGATTGTATGAAGTACTGCAATCCCAAGATTACTCAGGACAACTGGGTTTTGCAGTGTTCCAACGGTGAGTGGAGTGGAAAATTTATAAATCACCTGAACCAGTAGGAGCGGAGCAACCAGTTTAGGATCTGGGTTGCGCAACAACAGCAGAGAGATGAGCAAGATGGCGATGTAAATTGAGAGCAGGATTCCACGTGCGGGAGTGATTGGCCCGTAGCCTTTCTCTGCCCAGACGGCTTCAGTGATCAGTCCAAGGCAGACGGGAATCAGCACAGCGATGTTCACCAGCAGCGAGACGAAGATCCATTTCTTCATTGAGCCTCCATTAACTCCGACTGATGTAGAGATTGAAGGCTTCTGCATAATCAGGATGCCAGCGGGAAAGGGGTGGACGGTTTTCGATGATATCTCCAATTGCCCAGGCCATTCGCTTTTCATCCAGTTCGCGCGAGACGTCGTTGTCCGGGCAGAGGATGTAGAAATCTCCACGCTCCACGCTTTGAAACAGGAACTCTGCGGTCTGTTCAGGAGTCCAGGCACCAGCGGGCTTTTCAGTACGGCTACCGCGAGTTAGATCTGTGAAAACGAAGCCAGGGATTAACAAGTGGGCGGTTAACTGATGCCCTTCCGTGTTGCGCAGTTCATGGGCCAGTGCTTCGGTGAAGGTCTTGACCGCGCTCTTGGAGACGTTGTAGGCCGGATCTCCAGGTGGAGTCGTGATGCCTTGCTTGGAGCCTGTATTGATGACCAATCCTGGTCGACCCCGTTCGATCATGCGTGGCACAAAGACCTGAGTGCCATAGACGATTCCACCCAGGTTTACTCCTAAGATGCGCAGCCAGTTCTCCGAGTCATCCAACAGTGTACTTCCCGGTTGGATGCCTGCGTTGTTCATCAGGATATCAGTCCCGCCAAATCGTTCGGCAACCAGTATTTCCAGTTCGACCAGTGCCTCTCGGTCAGAAACATCTGTAGAACTGGCCATTACCTCTGGTGCTCCCAGTTGGCGGAGCTGTTCGGCGGCTGGTTCCAACAAGGCTTCACGGACGTCAACAATTACCAAACGCAGGCCCATAGCGGCTAGGCGCTGGGCTGTGGCTAGGCCGATGCCTGAAGCACCTCCGGTGATGACGGCAACGGCGTTGGGCTGAAAAGCTGGATGAGTCATGAAAATTTCTCCTAGACAGAAAGAACGAGGATTTTAGCAAAAAATCGCTTTGCTCAGGATCAGATCCTTGAACGAAATTGCCATTTTAACGACATGCTTCAAAATCAGAGTAACTTGATCCAGACCAACTGGCTACCTGCAAACAAATTTTGACGGCGAAACACAAAAAGGAACTCAATGAATCTCCACTCTAAACTTCAGGCTCGTGCGGCTCAACAAAAACCGATTCGTGTTGCTCTAATCGGAGCAGGAAAGTTTGGTTCCATGTTTCTAGCCCAGGCGGTTCAGACCCCCGGTATGCATATCACTGGAATTGCTGATCTGTCTCCAGAGCGAGTTCAGACCAACCTCAATCGGATTGGCTGGGAGCCAGAACGGGCCAAGGCCACCTCTGTGGAGGAAGCCATCCGTACAGGACAAACTTTCCTTTGCGAGGATGCAATGGGCTTGATCCAGGCAGAGGCTGTGGAAGTGGTGATTGACGCAACAGGTTCTCCAGCGGCTGGTATTCGTCATGCCTTGGCTGCGATTGAACACGGAAAGCACATCGTAATGGTCAATGTAGAAGCAGATACTCTTGCTGGTCCACTCCTGGCGGAGAAAGCGAGAAAGGCTGGTGTCGTGTATTCCTTAGCCTATGGAGATCAACCGGCACTGATTGCTGAAATTGTAGACTGGGCTCGTGCCTGTGGCTTACCTGTGATTGCCGCAGGTAAGGGAACCAAGTATCTGCCGATCTATCACGAAGTCACGCCAGATACAGTTTGGCAGCATTATGGTTTGACCCCAGAAGCAGCGCAGGCCGGTGGAATGAATCCACAGATGTTCAACTCATTTCTGGACGGTACCAAGTCTGCGATTGAAATGGCTGCCGTAGCCAATGCCTGTGATTTACGACCACCCGACGATGGCCTTGGTTTTCCAGCCTGTGGGGTTGATGACTTGCCTCACATCCTGCGACCCAAGAGTGCTGGGGGCATCTTGGAACACGAAGGAATGGTTGAGGTGATTTCCAGCCTTGAGCGGGATAGTCGACCGGTCTTCCGAGACCTGCGCTGGGGAGTGTATGCTGTGTTTGCCGCGCCTTCTGATTATACAAAGCGTTGCTTTGCAGAATATGGCTTGAAGACAGATTCCAGTGGTTGCTACTCGTCCATGTATAAACCGTATCACCTGATTGGGCTGGAGTTAGGGATTTCTGTGGCAAGTGCGGCTCTGCGTGGTGAGCCAACGGGACAAGCCACTGGATTTCGAGGTGATGTGGTGGCGGTCGCTAAGCGTGATCTAAAGATCGGAGAGATGCTGGACGGAGAAGGTGGCTACACAGTTTGGGGGAAGCTCGTGCCAGCTCAACGCTCACTTAGCTTGGGAGGACTCCCCATTGGCCTGGCTCACCGAATGGCTCTACGCCGTCCAGTAGCTCGAGGACAGATCGTCACTTGGGAGGATGTAGCGATTGATCAACAGGATTCGGCTGTTGCGTTCCGGCGTGAAATGGAGCAGGTCTTTCAGGCTTTGAATTGAAGTTGACCCAGATTATGACCTTGAAGGTGCGAAAAAGTTCAATAAATTGACAAAAATTTCTGTATGCTAGGGATTCTTTACTTGTAACTAAATTGAAGCACTTTAAGTCAGGTGAGGTGCCAATTCCTTCCCTGCAAGACCAAGTAGTCTGATAATTTTTGCCAAAGACTCTTGATCAAGAGGGTGATGAGACTACACAGAAATCAGTATTGAGCTCAGGCACTGCACAAGTAATGCAGTTAAGAGATAACCCTGTATCTTCTTTTGTCATGTCTAAAACCATTGAAAATCCTAGCTCAGCAGTACCGAAGATCGAATTACAACCACTGGAACCGGAGGCTTTGGAAGAATTACGAGAGTTGCTGAGAGAGCACATCGCACCGTTGGTTCCAGACTTTGCCCACCTGAGTATCAATCAGCAGCGTGCCTGGGGCCACAAGCTTCGGCAATTACGAGAGTCCCATCCTGCTCCAGGTTTTGTTGAATGGGCTGATGAGGTACTGCACGAGTTGGAACATTTTCATATTAGTAAAAGTTCTGAAAAAGTGGCCTTGTTTCCTGCGGTTTTTTCCGATCTCTAAAAATCTTTGCAGAACCCTGTTTTTTTGAATTTGCAGTTGACTAGGATCCAGTAGAAACTCAGGTTTTTCTGATTCTGGACTCTGATGCAATTTTGAATTTGCCTGCGGTAAGGGCAGTCAACAGGGATTCCCCTTCAGTATGCTTTCCATCCCACCGCAACTACTCCGAACCGTACTCCTTCTCTCCTTGGGTAGCGCTTTACTGCTATCGAACGCCCTCACCTGGTATATCGGCCAAAGTCGCCAGGTTGCCAGCCTTCGTGATGCCTACTTTGAGCGAGTTTTCTGGCTCTCGTTTTCGATGAGCGACAAAGCTACCGAGTTGGTCGACACCTCGAATTGGGCTGGACTGGAAATACACTTCTCTGTTCTGAAATCACAACCAGAGGTGGTCTATCTCTTTCTGAGAGGGATGGATGATGAGATTCTTTATGCGTACGATGATGACGTGGTTGAAGAGTATGATCCTGAGATCATTACCTGGGATGTGCCCAAAGCTGCAGTTTTGGAAAATCGAGGCATCGTTGGAGATCCCAAGGAATATCAGTCTGGGAAATACGAACTACGGGAGCAGGTCTTACTGAAAGATTCGGAGGTGCATGGAGAGTTGCGCGGACGGGTAGGAGAACGTGTCTTTGAGGCAAAGCGGGAGTTACAGCATTGGGGAGAGCCTGTTGGCATCCTGCACATAGGCTTCTCAGAGAAACCACTACAAGAGAATGTTGCCGAGAGCCAGAGCTCCCTCCTGATGATCGAGTTGTTATTGCTGCTTTTCGGCTTATTACTTTCTGGATGGGTTGCTCGTAGAGTCGCCAAGCCCTTGGAACGTATCACAGAGGAACAGCGGCGTATTCAGGATCTGCGTTTGGATGGGGAATTTGAACTCAAGTCTCCAATTGTTGAAGTAGACTCGCTCAGTCGATCATTGGGTGCGATGCGAACCAGTCTCCGGGCGTTTCAGATCTACATGCCGGCTGAACTGGTTCGGGAACTCATCCTGCGTGGTGAAGATGCTGCCTTGGGAGGGCAGGAGCGAGAGTTGAGCATTCTCTTCGCAGATATCGCGGGATTTACTTCTATTTCTGAGGAACTGAAACCAGAAGAGTTGATGCTGCAACTGTCTGAGTACCTTGGCTTATTGGCAGAAATCATCCGCGCCCACTCTGGTACAGTTGACAAGTACCTGGGAGACGGAGTGATGGCCTTCTGGGGTGCTCCTGTGCAGTCAGATCACCACGCCAGTGATGCCTGCCGGGCAGCGCTGGAGTGCAGAAATCGTATTCAGGAGCTCAATGAAGCCTGGCAGGCTCAAGGGAAAAAACCCTTCTGGTCAAGAATCGGAATACACACGGGCAATACGTTGGTCGGCAACGTGGGCTCTGCTAATCGCATGAATTATACGGTGGTTGGTGATAGTGTGAACTTGGCCAGTCGACTGGAAGGCATTAATAAGATCTATCAGACCAACATCATTGTCAGCAGTGAAACTCAGGAAGAAGCGGGATCAGAGTTTCTCTTCCGACCTCTGGACACCGTGCGAGTGAAAGGGAAACAGAAGGGTGTGGAAATCTTTGAATTGATCGATTCAAAGGAACAAGCTTC
>CAJXNF010000165.1 GCA_913056375.1 uncultured Pseudomonadota bacterium
TCGGCGCAAGTCACCATTGATTTTCAATTCCAACATCTGTTCCCCCTTTGCTGGATGTTATTTGCAGACCTTTGTGGCCTGGATAGTTCCTGTGTGTTCATCGCGAGAAATTCATTCACACAGAGCATTTAGATAATGATTCTTATATGAATTGACTAATCAGTCAATAAAAAATCTGTGAGTCTTTCATTGAATTTAACCACTTAGGATTTGTAAGTGATGAGAGCCTAGGATGTTTGCTTTGCTGTCGGTTCGAGAGAGATTGCAGTCGACGGCATCGCCACACTAAGACAAGCAAACAGGGCACAAAGTGCTAATGCCCCAGACAAGAGGAAGGCATTACTAAAGGCATACCCAGCGACCCAACCGGCTAGAAGTGCACCCAAGGCTCCGATTCCATCCATCAAAGAGAAGGAGAATCCAAGAGCAGCCCCTTCTCGTGAGCCAGCAAATTCAACAGCTGCAGCCAGAATCGCAGCCCGGACACCTTGCAGCAACGCCACCGCCAGTAAGAGCATCGCAAGTACAGCAAACAAATAAGAGGTTGCGTCTAACGTATAAGCAGCAAATGCAGCCAGAGCTGCACCACCATTGAAACTTAAAATCACTTTTCGACGTCCTACCATATCTGAAAGTTTGCCGACATAAGGCTGAGCCAACGCGCCTACAAGAACCATCACCGCATAGATCAGTCCAGTTTCAGATGAAGACAGTCCTTTGTCCTGCTGTAGGTATAGTGGAATCATACTGATCAAGGCTACCATCGCCATATGATAGGTACTCATCATCAGCACAATCCGGCGGCCTTTGGAACCAGACCAGGTTTTGACAATCGCTCCAAATTCCTGACGATTCCATCTCATGCGACTGGTTTGAAGGGGAATGTGTTTCATTTGAATGATGAACCAGATTCCCATCAGCGCAGCAGGCAGTGTGATCAGTTGTAAAGTGTTTCTCCAGTCAATCATGGTCAGCAGGAAGCCAACAATCAGCGGGCCAACCACTGCTGAGAGTGTCCCCCCAATCGCATGAATTCCCAGTGCTTGGGCCCTGCGTGAGGGAGCTTGCTGCACAAGAATGGAAGTGGCCAGAGGATGCCAGGCAGCATCACCACTTCCACCGAAAGCGAGCAGTAACGCCAGGAGCCAAAAGCCAGGAGCCAAAGAAGCCAACCAGTAGCCGATCACCACCCACCAAAAGGTGATCATCAGCAAACGGCCACGATTCAACGTTGCATCTGCTACCAAACCGGCTGGCAAGAAGCCAATGGCAGAGCCCCAACCTTGTAGAGCCAGCAGCAAGCCAACCTCTGCTGTGGATAGATCCATCTCCAAGGCAATCGCTGGGGCCAAGACAACCAGTGATACAGGTGCAATATCATTTGCAAAATGGCCGATTGAGAAGGGTAGTAGCCAACTGCGTGGCGCTGAGTTACTCATAAAATGCTGGGTTGTTTTAAGGAGTTTTTCGAGAAGCTACTGTCATCTGTCAGAATTAATCCATCTTTCTCTACCTGCCAAAACCGCAAAAGCCATGAATGCGAAGTTCCCATACAATCGATATTTTAACCAATAAAATTTTGCATTGCGCTACAGAAACACCTTCGCTAGATTCTTGCGGTGCTAAGACATCAGATGTCTGAAGGCCCTTTGGATTTCATGAACTGATTGTGATGCAGAGGGAGAAATTATGCTACTGCGAGTTGACAAGCCACTAACGCGTCGGGTTCAGGAAGCTCTGCTGCGGCTGATCCGAGAACGCAATTACCAACCTGGTGAAAAGGTACCGACAGAAGCAGAGTTGGGACAACTGTTTGGGGTTGGACGTTCAACGCTTAGAGAGGCCATCGGCAACCTTGTCGAGCAAGGAATCCTGCAAAAATCGCACGGTCGAGGGACGTTCCTAAGGCAGCTCCCAATCGTTCTCGAAAGTGGCTTGGAGGAGTTGACCAGTGTTACGGAGCACATCCAAAAAGTAGGGGCAAAGCCTTCAACGCAGAGAATCCGGGTGGAAAAGATTCCTGCTGATGAGCGACTCAGTCAAAAACTTCAGTTGCCCCAGGGGACAAGCTGTTACTGGATTGAAAGAGTCCGCTTCGCAGACGACGTACCAGCTGCCTATTGCATTGACGTCATCCCTGAGAATCTGTTACCAGACGGACTCAAAGAGCAGGTCTTTCGGGATTCACTCTTTGAGCTACTGAGCAAAAGCGGACATCCGGTATCACATACGGAGAGTTACATCACACCGACCCTTTTGACACAGCAGGAACTACCAGAATTGAACAGTGAGTCTGCGTATTTTCTACTGTTTGAAGAAGTAAACTACGACGTCAGTGGCTTCCCGGTCTGCTACAGCAACGACTACTACAGCAGTCAGGTTTTTGAATTCAAGATCATCCGTAAGCGTCCCTTGGACTGATTCTTAAACCCATTTAATCAGAGGAAGAAATCATGGAATACCGCCAGCTCAGCCCGGAAACGGTCCCGGGATTTCTTAAGGATATCCCCAGTGTGCAACAGATCTTTTCGGATCTGGATGATCTGGAAGTCGAGGAGGTAGGGGACGGCAACCTGAACTTTGTCTACAAGGTAAGACAGCGAAAGAATCCCGAACAAACGGTAGTAATCAAGCAGGCCGTGCCTTTCTTGCGAATTGTTGGTGAATCCTGGCCTCTCTCTCGAACCCGCATGAACTTTGAGATTCAGGCGCTTGAGCACCACACGAAGTATTGCCCCCAGCATGTCCCCAAAATCTTTGACTCTTCCACAGACATGTCGCTGGTGGTGATGCAAAACTTGAATCGGCATGCAGTCCTTCGTGGTGAAATGATCTTGGGGAAGATCTTCCCAAAACTGGCTGAGCACATTTCCTCCTTTCTGGCGAACACCCTCTTCCCAACAACAGACTGGTGTCTGACCGGGGGTGAGAAAAAAGCGATGGTAGGCAGGTTCATCAACCCGGAACTCTGCAAGATCACTGAAGATTTTGTACTGACTAATCCGTACGAAGACCATGAGACAAATGTCTACCACGATGAAGTCACCCAGGCAGACAAAGACTATCTTCAGCAGGATTCCCAACTGAAGGTTGCAGTTGCTGAGATGAAATATGCCTTCATGAACCACAGTGAGGCGCTGCTTCACGGGGATCTGCACATTGGCAGTATCATGGCCAATGAGGAGGAAACCTACGTAATTGATCCTGAGTTCGCTTTTTTTGGTCCGATCGGCTTCGATGTGGGCGCCTTTATTGGCAATCTATTCCTCGCTTACTACGCTCATGAAATACGTCAGAAGATGCTGGGGCGTGAGCCTTTTGAGTATCGCAATTGGATTTTACGGACAGCGGAGGAGACCTGGAATCAGTTTCAGGCAAAGTTCGAAGCAAATTGGGTTGCACACGAACAAGATGCTCCCAGTACCTACTGGAATTATCCAGAAGGACAAATTGGCTTCGCCTTGCAGCGTCAGCGATTCTTACGCCACATTTTTGAAGACACCATTGGCTTTGCTGCCTGCAAAATGATGCGGCGCATCTACGGGCTTGCCAAAGTGGCTGACATCGCTGAGATCCCTGATTTAAAAGCTCGCTTGGAGGTGGAACGTAATGTCATGCGCATGGCTAAAGTGATGGTTCAACAACGCAGCTCCTTCCGTTCCATTGAGGAACTAACGGCGTTAGCCCAAGAAATATCTCCCTTACGCTGAAGTTTCGTGAATCCAATCGTTGAAGTACAACAAATCAGCAAATCGTTTGGGGCAACCCAGGCGCTGCGGGGTGTCTCCTTCTCTTTTTTTTCAGGGGAGATCTTCGCTTTGGTGGGAGCGAATGGGGCCGGCAAATCCACTCTGATCAAGATCATCTGTGGCTACTATGAGGATTACGAAGGTGAAATTCGTATTGAGGGCCAACGTGTTCGTTTTCACAGTCCTCAAGACTCCTTTCGTCAAGGCATCCGCACGGTTCACCAGATTATCGATCAAGGGGTAGTGCCCACAATGAGTATTGCTGAAAACTTAGCTCTCAACGAGCTGCTGGATCCAGCAACCGGATTGCGTTACCGTCGTCAACACATTCGAACTCGTGCTCAGGAAATCGCGGAGCCGATGGGCCTGACGTTTACTAATTGGGATCTTCCTGTCTCCGATTTATCACAGAGTGATCGTCAGTTGATCAGCATCGCTCGCTCTCTGGTTGGTGAACCAAAGTTGCTGATCTTGGATGAGCCGACTTCCTCGTTGAGCACCCGTGAGACAGACCGACTGTTTGAAAAACTCGATCAGCTCCGTTCGCAAGGAGTGGCGATTGTCTATGTTTCTCATCGACTCCACGAAATTGAGTTGCTGGCTGACCGTGCCGGTGTTGTTCGAGATGGGCTGAAAAGCGCCGATCTGACTCGTCCTGTGAAATCCCAGGATTTGGTGCGTGCAATGGTAGGTGAAATCGACACGACTCCTCACGACCATCCACATGCTGTCCAAGCGGGAAAAGTTCGACTGGAGTTGAAGAATCTTATTGTGCGTCCAGGAGACCCACCTCTAAATCTCCAGCTGAGGGCTGGGGAAATTGTTGGATTGACAGGTTTGATTGGAGCCGGAAAATCAGAGTTAGCAGAGATTCTCTATGGCATGCGAGAACCTGTTTCTGGAGAAATATTACTGGATGGCCAGCCCTTGAAACCCGAATCGATTTCCTCTGCGATCGACAAGGGAGTCCATCTTGTTCCAGAAGATCGCAGCAACCGAGCGGTTATTCCACAGTTCAGTGTGAATCAAAATCTTTCCTTACCTTTTCTTAGAAGTTTCTGTCAGTTTGCGTTGCTGAAACCGAGAAAGGAGCAGCAGGAAGCCGATCGAATGGTTCGAGACCTAGGGGTGAAATGCCAAGGGATACACGCCCTGATTGGTAGTCTCTCAGGGGGCAATCAACAGAAGGTTGTAGTAGCTCGCTGGCTTCAACGAAAATTCCGAGTCCTCTTATTGGATGAGCCTTTTCAAGGTGTGGACATCAAGTCCCGGCATGACATTATTCAATACCTACGAGATCAACTGCATGATGAGGTTGTGCTGGTACTCGCTGCAGATCTCGATGAAATTCTGGAAGTGGCCGATCGAGTACTGGTGCTCAACCGGGGACGTCTGATGGGAGAACAAAACCGTAATTCAATTGACCGAACGCAGCTCCTTGACTGGATCTCTACCACCGAGACACAATTCGCCCATGCCTGAACCTACAAAAACCGAAAAAGGTGGGACATCCACTAATTGGGATGCCAAGCAATTTGCCATTCGCTATGGATTTTTGATTGTGATGGCTGCCTTGTACCTGATGTTTAGTATCTTGGAACCTGCATTTTTAACCTGGAGTAATCAGTTTTCCATTCTCTTGGGCATCGCGATTTATGGCATTCTCGCACTTGGTGTCACTTTCACCCTAGTTGTCGATGGCTTGGATCTATCGATTGGCTCTGTCGCTGCGCTGAGTGTGATGATCTCTTCTTACTGCATGGTTGTATTGGAGCAGGGTGCTGTCATTAGCGTGATAATTTGCCTGCTGCTGGGCGCCTTGGTTGGACTCCTAAACGGTCTGTTGATTGTTAAGATGAAGATCCCCGATTTGCTAACAACACTGGGGATGATGTTTTTGATTCAAGGACTTCAGCTGATCCCCTCTGCAGGACGAACTATCAGTGAAGGGATGCTGATGGAGGACGGGGAGGAAGCACTGGGTTTTTTTGATCCGAGCTTTCTTTATCTTGGTCAAGGCCGACTGTTCGGGGTAATTCCAATTCCAGTGATTGTCATGCTGGTGATCGCTCTCCTCGTTTACATTGTCCTGGACCATACCCGTTGGGGTCGAGTGATGTACGCCATTGGTGGAAACCCAGAAGCCACTCGACTGGCTGGAGCACCTGTGAATTTATATCGGATCATGGCTTACGTGATCAGCGGCACGATTGCATCGATCGGTGGGGTGCTCCTAGTAGCCAGAGTTGGAGTCGGGGACATCACCAGCGGTACTGGTTTGCTATTGGATGCTGTCGGGGCTGCCTTGATTGGCTTTGCAGTTTTTGGAGTTCGACGGCCAAATCCTTTTGGTACTCTTGTCGGAGCCATCTTCATTGGGGTTCTATTGAGCGGCTTAACGATGTTGAGCCTGCCCTACTACACTCAGGATTTTATCAAAGGGGGAGTACTTGTCCTCTCACTGATGTTTACTTTTGCGCTGGCTAAGCGCTCATAGACCTTCCCTTGTGGAAGTTCACGCAGAGATTTTTTCTCTGCCTCATTTCCTTTCTCATGGAGATTCAGATGAAAAAGATGCTGTCCGCAGCCTGCTCCCTGTTGTTCCTGTTGATCACAACGACTACGCTTTGGGCCCAAATTGCAGGGGCTCCTCCACCATTTGATGGATCTAAAAAGCTCAAAGTTGCCTTGGTCCAGCTTTTGGTGGAAGGCGAATTCATGCAGACCTTCCGCTCTGGCGCCAAACGCCAGGCTGAGATGCTGGGTATGGAATTCCTGGCATTGAATACAAAAAATGCCGATAACAAAGCCCAGGCTGATGCCGTAGATCGTGCAATCAGTCTTGGA
>CAJXNF010000166.1 GCA_913056375.1 uncultured Pseudomonadota bacterium
GCCCTAGATTTTCAACTGCTTGAGTATTACCTGGGACTTGCAGGAGGCCATGAAGAGGATTAGATTCATAGACATTTGCGCAAGCCGGACTGACTTGAAAATCAGTTTTTTGAAAGTATTCATCAATGTGACTAACAAGCTCGGACTTCACCTTTTCGTTGAGTTGTTCAAGTAGGCCAGCGGCAACTTTGCTTGCCGTTGATGCCCTCTCGCTCATCGTAATACTTCGAGCAAAATATAATGCTGAAAGTGGTTTTTGGTCAGAGGATGTTCTCTAAAAATGTATTGGGTGGCAACAGAAGGGGCTCTTATTTGGTAATTCCTTGAGCCCTAGCAACGGGTTTATTGTCTAGAGTTCAATTCTATGCACCAACTGATCAATCCAGCGCATCACCTGAATGCCGTCAACATATCGTGCGCCCTGCGGAATCTCTTCCTCTCCACGAACTACACGACAAAAACAACGCAACTCCTCGGTCAACATTCCAGTGAAGGGTTGTGAACGTGTCTGTATCTCCAAGCTCATCGGTGGATGGTAGCCCTGATCCCAGAGTTCAAAAGGACGAGGATTGGGAGAGATCCGTCCCATCCAGCCAGTTCCGTATATTTCCATCCGATCAAAGCCCTCATGCGACATGGAATCTGGGGTCATGAATCCTGCGGCAAAGGTAGCAATCCGACCATTACTCCAACTGAGCTGTGCCAGCGCAAGATCCATCACTCCCTCAGAATTTCGATGCTGTTGTGCCTGGAATATTTTGGGTTCCTCGGCGTTTACCAGTGATTGCACACAGTATAGGTCATGAACCATCGTCAGGAAGAAGGGATTCTCATCACGATAGTGAGTTGCATGAGAAGTAGGCCGCATCCGGTAACAGGAGGCGTAGTCAAAGCCACCACGTTGCTGACACTGGTATTGAAGTTCCCGAAATTCACTGTTGAAGAGTAGGATGTGCCCCAACATCAACCGCTCAAGTTGTGAAGTATCCAAGGCTTGTAAGGTCTCTGCTTCAGCAAGGCTGGAGGCAATGGGTTTTTCCAGCAGCACAAAGGCATCGGTTTGCAGAAGTTGCTGGGCAAGATAAACGTGCGAAGCGGTTGAGGAGGCAACGATCCAGGCATCCACAGCTAGATTTTCCAGGGCAGCACTCAGCTCGGAAAAGCGAGGGATGTCTTTGAGGGATGGAGGTAATTGCGAGAGAGCGTCAGGAGAAGAATCAACGATTGCACAAAGTTGCGCTTCACTGAGGCTTTTGACAGTCAGCGCATGCAGCGTCCCGAAGTAACCTGCACCCAGGACACCAATTCGGACGGGAGACATCGTCATACAGAACCCCCTCAAGATTTGTTCAGGTCTTCAGGGCTCCTTCCATCAGACCTTTGAAGAAGAGTTTCTGGGCCATCGCAAAGGCAATAATTCCAGGAAGCACGACGATCACATAAACCGCAGCAATCCGTGGCCAGGCCCATTGCCCCATCCCCCCCTGGGCAGAAGCGAGGACTACTGGCATAGTGCGTACTGCCTGATCATTGGTCAGCGTGGCGGCAAGTAGATACTCTCCCCAAGCAGTCACAAAGTTGACGATGATGATCACGACCAGTCCGTTCTTGGCCAGCGGAATCCCAATCAGCCAGAGAGTTTTCCAGGGACCGGCTCCATCCATCCGGGCAGAGTCAATCAACTCCCCTGGAATCAACTGAAAAATGCTACGCATGATCAGTACGCTCACCGCCAGGTTCAGAGTAATGTACGGCAGGATCAGTCCGTTGGTACTGTTGATGAGGCTCAAGTAGTCCTGGATTTCATAGATGGAAATGATCGAGACCACCCGAGTTGGAAAATACAGTGAGAGTACCAGGACTGTTACCAAGAACAGGCTGCCCTTGGGCTTCAGGTGAACAATTGCATAACCGGCGAGCACCGCACAGACAGAGGTGATCAGCACAGTCGCCGAGGTCACGTAGATGCTGTTGAACAGGTTCTGTGGGAGGGTGTCGATCTTTTCAAAAACGTAGGCGTAGTGATTGAAGTCAAACTTTCGAGGCCAGAGATTTCCCCGCATTGAGTCGGGCATGGACTTGATCGAGAGCAGCAGAACCCAGGCCAGCGGCAGCAGGATCGTCAGCATAAAAAAGACGATCAAGGTGTGCCGGATAATATTGGTGAGCGGAAATTCCTTTTTCATCAGTTGCCTAGAGCTTCGGTTGCCATTGCTAGCATCAATCCCGTGAGCGGAAGATGTAGATCAGCCAGGAGACGAAGGCCATCATCACAAGAGACCCCACCATTCCAATCGCCGCTGCCAGTCCCTGTCGCCAGAGCCCAGTCTTGAAGGCCTGATCGTACATGAAGATCGTCCAGGTATATGTGGGGGATTCTCGGTTGAAGCCGCCAAATATGAGGTATTCGTCAATCACTCCCATCGAAGTACCAAAGCGTAGAATGACCAGGATCAGCATGATCGGCTGCAAACGCGGTAGGATGATGTGTCGGAAAACCTGCCACTCATTGGCACCATCGATTCGAGCTGCTTCAGGAAGGTCTTTGGGAATGGCTGCGAGTCCAGCAAGAAAAAAGACGCTGTGGTAGCCCAATCCCCACCAGACTTCCATGATGGCGACAGAGGGTAGCGTCAGGTCGGTTCCTCCCAGCCACTGTGGAGCGTTGCGGTAGGTGAACCAACCGGTCACTTCGACCAAAAAGTGGTTGATTGGTCCAATCTGGTAGTTATACATCCACTTCCAGAGCACAAATACAAGCGTACTTGGAATCACTGCTGGAATCAGCAGAATCACTCGGTAAACCGTGGCTAGACGCTGGTTCTGAACACCATGAATCAGAACCGCAAGCAGGAGGGGGATGATGATGGTCCCTGGCAGGAACATCGCAGTGAAGTAGGCGGCTCGTCCGAGACTGTCCCACATCAGGGGATCACTCAGCGCCTCAGCATAGTTGTCAAAGCCAACCCAATTGGCAGGATCGTTTGTCAGGTACTTGTAGTCAGTAAAGCTGATCCAAACGACCCGGACAATGGGGTAGACCTGGTACCATACGAAGAAGAGAACAGTTGGCAGCAGAAAGACCCAGTTGTTGTGCTCAACAAGCCAGGATTTTCGGATGGGGCCATGAATGGCAGGATTCCCAGTAGTCACTTTCGCTGTTTCCCCTCGTATTGGCAACCAGAGCAGTGTTACCCGAAGAAGGTCTTTCAACCTTCTCCAGGCAAGTAGTTTGGCGCAGGTTTAGCCGCGCTTCATCTCAGCTTGAACGGCATCGACCACGTTCTGCATGGCGACTCTTGGGTTCTTCTCCTCACCCTTGAGGTAAGCTTCCCAAACCGGCTGTCCAATGATGAACTGCTGGAGGCCAAAGAGGTGGTTGGTGATTGCCTTGGCCTGGTCCAACTGTCCACGGACGAGGTCCACGAAGTCAGGCAGCCAATCTGGTTGGCTCGCTTTCCAGCCAGCGTAGAGAGACTTGTACGGAGGCAGTTGCCCTGGGTGCGCGGTCTCGGTTCCAGCAATCGAATCCTTCCAAATCTGCTGGTCGTAGGTCAGCGCCTTCACATATTCTGCAGCCTTCTCCTTGTTCTTGCCGTGCTTGAAGAGAGCAGCCCCAGTGGTCCAGAACACTGTGGACCCTTCGCCACCGGCAAACTTCGGCAGTGGTCCCATTCTCAAGTCTTTCGGGTTGTCCCAGTACTGCGCCATCCGCAGTGGAGCGTTGAAGTACTTGTTGTAGTAACCCACTCGCTGGGCAGCAAAGGCAACCTCATCCGGGGTTCCGTTCACACCACCATCCGTCGCACCCGCCAAGAGGATGTCTGGATGTGATTTGCCCATGATGTTCTTCATCAGCATCAGGGCTTCGATGGCAGCGTCTCCGGTGAAGTCGAAGAGCCCCTCGGAGGTATACACATCGCTGCTCAAGCTGTGTGTGAAGGGAGCCAGGGAGCGCCAGCCGTGGGCGTCGAAGGTAGCCCCAAATTGAGCCGCGCCGCTCTCAACAACCTGATCCGCTCGGGAGAGATAGTCCTGCCAGGTTGCTGGTGCATCATCTGGAAGTCCGGCTTCCTTGACGATGCCTGCATGCCAGCCAGTGCCAATCACGTCCAACAGGAAGGGCCAGCCATACATCTTGCCGTTGATCGTGCATTCCTCACGGATTGAGGGGATGATGTCGTCAATCACGTCCTTCGGGATGTAGTTGTCCCAAGGCTCAATGACATCCGCCTCAATCATCGCTGTCATTTCCACAAATGGTGTCTGCCCGACATAGACGTCCCAAGTACTGTCACCCTTCTTGGCTTCAGCGACGAATCGCTCAATCCCAAAGCCCTCTACCGGGGCAATCTGATAGTTGACATCGGGGAAGCGCGAATTGACCTGGGGAATGCCCGGATGCAGGTCCTCAATCCACTGGTAGAAGGTCGGAGTGAGAGGGCGGCTCTGTGCGTGAGCGAAGTTGCCAAAATTGGAGATCACCCCAACCCCAGCCAATCCCAGTCCTGCCGTCAGTGTCTTGGAAATGAATTCACGACGGTCCATCTTGCGATCCAGCAAATCCTGACGAAGTTGCTGTTGATAGATCAGTTCTTTCTCTTTTCTCATGAGTTACCTCGTTGGTAGTTCAAGAAAATCAATCTAACCCAAAAACTCGGTCTGATTGACGTTATTTTCATGGATTGTCAAGGTTGTTTTTGTGACGAACCAAACTGTACTTACTCACTGGAACAATGAAATAATTAATATTTTCAATTTTTTAGAACTTTCTTGGGAATACTTTGAATACACTGTCGAAGATGATCTGAAATTCACTTCCACTTGACCTACCAGCCGTCCTGTCCTAGATTCGGCGATCCTCACAGAATCCAATCCGGTTGGCAGTAGTCGCTGTGATTCGGGTTCATCAATATTACCTTTCAATGATCCATGGAGTTTCCGATGACCAAGCAATGTTTTGGCTCGTCACACGTCCCTCTCTCTCCTGCTGTTCGCGCAGGAGATTTCGTTTATGTTTCCGGGCAGGTTCCCGTTGGTGCCGATGGCAAGGTGGTCAATGGAGGCATCGCCGAGCAGACCAAGCAAGTACTAGAGAACATCAAGTCAGTGCTGGCCCTGGCCGGTTGCACGATGGAAGATGTGGTCAAGACGCATGTCTATGTACAGGACGCTCGGGACTTCGGTGGCTTCAACGCGGTCTATGCCGATTACTTCCCCAAAGATCCACCCGCCCGAACCACGGCAGAAGCTCGCTTGATGATCGATATCAAGGTCGAGATCGAAGCCATCGCCTACAAGCCACTCTGAGCCAACGGGGATCTCTCGCATGCGCGTCTTCACCGCTTCGCTGGCCACCGAGACCAACACCTTCTCACCGATCCCTACGGATCACGATTCCTTCCTCTCCGCTTTCTATGCGCGACCGGGTGAACATCCGGAGACCCCGACCATCTGCTCGGCGGTCTTTCCGGTGCTTCGGCGTCGTCAGGCTGAAGAAGGCTTCACCCTGATCGAAGGCACAGCTGCCTGGGCCGAACCGGGAGGCTATGTGCGACAGGATGTCTACGAGGGGTTACGGGACGAAATCCTTGGTCAATTGCAGGCAGCTTTGCCGGTGGATTGTGTGATCCTCGGACTGCACGGAGCGATGGTGGCCCGAGAGACCGATGACTGCGAGGGGGACCTGCTGGCGCGTGTTCGTGAACTGGTTGGGCCAAACGTGGTGGTGGCCGCAGAACTTGATCCGCACAGCCACCTGACGGCCAAGCGGGTCGATGCGGCTGATCTGCTGGTGGCCTTTCAGGAATTCCCACACATCGACTTCGAAGCCCGGGCCGAGCAGGTCGTGGAGTTGGCCCTGGCCGCAACGCGAGGCCAGATCCAACCCGTGATGTCGACCTATGACTGCCGAATGATCGATGTCTTTCCCACCACCCAGGAGCCGATGCGCAGCTTTGTGGATGGGATGAAAGCTCTCGAAGGAAAGGCCGGCATCCTTTCGGTTTCACTGATCCATGGCTTCATGGCGGGAGATGTGCCCGAGATGGGAACGCAGCTGCTGGTGATCACCGATAACGCTCCTGCGAAAGGCGTTCAGTTAGCCCGGGAGTTGGGTGAAAAGATCTTCGCCCTGCGTGGCACAACCAAGATGCACACCTACACTCTTGAAGAGGCCCTTGCGCAGGTGGAACAGGCTGTCTCCGGTGCCGGACCGATCGTGCTGGCTGACATGTGGGACAACCCGGGAGGAGGCACCTCGGGTGACAATACCCTGATTCTGCATGCCTTGATCAAAGCCGGAGTGACTTCCCTCGGAGTCTCAACGATCTGGGATCCCCAAGCTGCGCAGCTCGCTCACGGAGCAGGAGTCGGTACGCACCTGGAGATGCGCATCGGCGGCAAGACCGGCACCGCCGAGGAAAAGAAGGGCGGCGTGGTCATTGACAAGAAGACCTGGTTCGTCTCCTTCGGCCGTTACCCCCGCGAGGACCAACCCCGCTATGTCGTCGTCGTCCTGGTCGAGAGCGGAGGTTCCGGCGGCAAGACCTCGGCTCCGGTCGCCGGCGCCATCTACCGCCGCCTTTAC
>CAJXNF010000167.1 GCA_913056375.1 uncultured Pseudomonadota bacterium
ACCTGTCTCGTGATTTCGAGTTACTGATTCTGGAGGGAGCAGGCAGCCCTGCTGAGATCAATCTTCAGCAAACCGACCTTTCAAACATGCGGATGGCTCACCATGCCAACGCCCGGGTTTTGTTAGTGGGAGATATTGATCATGGAGGAGTCTTCGCTTGGCTCAAGGGGACTTATGACCTCATTCAGACAGAGTATCGTCCCTTGCTTTATGGCTGCCTGATCAACAAGTTTAGGGGGGACTACACTTTACTCGAACCAGGCATCCGGCTCTTTGAGAAAAAGGTTCCACTACCAGTACTAGGTACCATTCCCTACGATTCCTTCCAGCTTGACGAGGAGGATTCCCAGCAGATTCGCTCAACTCTGCGTGAAGACGCATCCCTGCGAATTCATGTTGTCCACTTACCGCAACTCTCAAATTTTACCGACTTTGCTCCCCTACAGCGTCAACCAGATATTTCTCTAGAATATTTGGAGAAGCCTCCGAATGGCCGACTACCGGACGTGTTGATCCTACCAGGCAGCAAGAATACATTGTCCGATTTGCAAATCCTCCGAGAAAGGGGATGGGAAGACTGGATTCGGCAGCATCAGGGAAACTTCCTGCTGGTGGGGATCTGTGGTGGGTTCCAGATGCTGGGAGAGTGGATTACTGACCCTGAAGGAATTGAAGGCACAATTGATGGTGCATCTGGTATGGGTGTTCTGCCCTTACGAACTGAGATGGTGGCTACCAAGATCCTTCAGCGTGCTGAATACGAGGGACAGGAAATCCTCAAAGGATGTAAAGTGAGTGGCTACGAAATTCATGCAGGAAGATCGCAACTACAGCAAGCAAAATGGATGGATTTGGTCGAGCCGTCAGGATTGTGTGTCTGGGATGAAAAGCAGAGAGTTCTCGGAACTTATCTGCACGGCATCTTCGATAAGGGTGAGGTAGCAAACCGACTACTACAGCTTACTGGAAAGCAAATTCAACCCATTCCGGACCATGCACAGGAAAATTTGCGAGAACTGGATCGATTGGCTGATCTGATTGAGCGCCACTGTAACTTGTCGAGGATTCTTGACGGGCTTTGCTGAATTCACCCTTACCAGTTTGGCGACTCCTCTGCTGTTGCTCTGGTCAATCTTCCTTTTGGATCTTTGGTTCGGAGATCCCGTTTATCGGTTTCATCCAATTCGGCTGATTGGCCACTTGCTGGGTTACCTTGAGAGATGGCTGTTTGCCAGAGGATGGAATGGTTACACGGGAGGCATCCTGCTTGGTTTGCTGCTTTTAGGGATCGTCTTGGGGTGTTACTTCCTTTTGCAAAAATTCTTCGGCAGTTTACATCCAGTCCTCGGTTGGAGTCTGGATCTCTTTCTGGGTTACAGTCTGCTAGCTTTGCGAGATCTGGAGATACATGGGTTACGCGTTTGGCGAGCTACTGCCAATGGCAATTTGATGAAAGCCCGGGAGGGAGTATCCCAATTAGTGGGACGTGATGTAGAACAACTTGATCTCGCAGGTTGTAATCGAGCAACCCTAGAAAGCCTTAGTGAAAACCTGTCTGATGGAGTAGTTTCTCCCTTATTCTGGCTGACTTTGGGAGGTATCCCAGGCATGCTTGCCTTCAAGGTGATCAGTACCATGGATTCAATGGTCGGCTATCGTAATGAGCGCTACCTGCGCTTTGGCTGGTTTGGAGCAAGAGCGGATGATCTCATGAATTGGCTGCCGGCTCGGTTGACCTGGGTGCTTTTAAGTATTTCGGCTTGGATTTTGCCGGGTTACGATGGCCGTATGGCATGGTCGATTGGATTGTCTCAGCACCAATACATGCCAGGACCCAACGCTGGTTGGGGACAAGCTGCGTCAGCAGGTGCACTGCGTGTTCGGCTAGTGGGTGAAAAATGGAAAAATGGCAGGCTTCAACACAACGCCTGGCTGGGTCATTCTGATGATCCTGCACAAGTTGGTGCTGACTCCATTCCAAGACTAATCCGTCTGAATCGATACGCTACACTATTACTTCTAGTAATCCTCAGCCTATTGATTGCTATTTTTAACTGAAATTATTGACTCTATCGAACTAATGGAACTACAAGTTCTCGTACGCAAGTTACAGGACTGGGAAGATCGACTAGCGGCTCAACGGCGCGAACTTGAGCAGGAAGAGTGGAACTCCTTGCAGCAAGTCCCTGAAGCCAAAGAGCGCATGTTGGATCCTGAGGAATTGGAAGAAATTGCTGACCAGTTTCGTCAACAACGCACAAAGGTGCTGCCAAGATTTCAACGAGCCTATGAACGCTCGAAGCAACGTTTGGAAGGGCAACTAGGACTACTCTATGCCGGATTTCTAAATGATTTCCAAGCGGAACTGGAAAAGTTACCTGCTTCCGAATTGCGGGAATCACTCAGTGAAGATCTACGGCGCGACACCCTTCAATGAGTTCACCTATGCTGACCAAGCTGGCTCAAGGATTTTTACTGCTTCAGGGTATCGCATTTTTTGGCTTGGGAGTTTGGTTTCTGATTGAACCCACAACCATGGCTAGTGCGATTGGTCTGGTACCCGAAAGCCCAGCTGGATTAGCTGAATTACGGGCTGTTTATGGGGGCCTGGAAATCGCCTTGGGGATTTTTCTAGTAGTCACAGGTTTTCGGGCAAACTGGTCGGGAATTGGGCTTTGGCTGCTGCTTTCCTGTTATGGTGGCATCACTGCAGGACGTATTGCCGGAATTCTGTTAGATCATCCAGATGATACTTTTACTCTTCAATTGCTTGGTTTTGAAGCAGGTAGCTTACTGATTACGATTTTATTGGTTTTTGGACTGAAGCGCAGGTCTTGACTTCCTAATGACAAAAAGCTTGCTTGCAGCAGATAGTTTGGTTATTTTGGTGGATTGTTATTTTCCCAAGCCACATGACACTTCCCTTAAGCATAGTGGGCATCAGTGACCCTGCCAGACGCTGAAGCAACCTGCTGCAACCACGGTCTCTCCCCTCTGCCGATACTTGGTGTTTCCCCCGATTTGCTGACCAGCCAAGTTGGAAAACTGTCATGGCCCAATCCCATACTTCACGCGAGCCAGTATAACTGTTATGGATGCGGCATCTCAGAAAATTCTACAGAATACACGTAATATCGGTATCTCGGCACACATTGACAGCGGAAAGACGACTCTGACAGAGCGCATTCTTTTCTATGCTGGGCGAATTCATAAAATCGAGGAAGTCCGCGGTGGTGGCGCCGGCGCTACGATGGACCACATGGACCTCGAACGCGAAAAAGGAATCACTATCACCTCTGCAGCTACCACAGTGCAGTGGCAAGACAAGAAGATCAACATCATCGACACTCCTGGACACGTGGACTTCACCGTAGAGGTAGAACGTTCGTTGCGTGTCTTGGATGGCGCTATTCTTGTGCTGTGTGGAGTGTCTGGAGTGCAATCGCAATCCATCACAGTCGACCGACAGATGAAGCGCTATAAAGTACCCAGACTAGCCTTCATCAACAAGTTGGACCGGATGGGTGCAAATCCTTGGAGAGGGATCCAAGGGATTCGCGATGTCCTTGGTTTGAACGCGGTTGCCATGCAACTTCCCATTGGTCTGGAAGAGAATCATGACGGCGTGGTGGACCTGGTGACCATGAAGGCCTACTTCTTTGATGGAGACAACGGCGAGACTGTCCGTGAGGAGGAGATCCCTGCGGACATGGTTGATGACGCTCAAGAAAAGCGTCAGGAAATGCTGGAAGCTGTCTCAATGTTTGATGAGCAGATGATGGAGGATCTGCTGGAAGAAAAAGAGATTTCGGAAGAGGCAATTCATGCAGCGATCAAGAAGGGGGTAAACAGCCTTGAATTTGTTCCAGTCTATCTGGGTTCAGCCTTCAAAAATCGAGGTGTGCAGAAACTATTGGACGCAGTCAACACCTATTTGCCATCTCCACTGGAAGCTTCTGCCAATGTGGCCACCGTCGTCAAAGGGGGCGATGAGGAGCAAGAAAAAGTGGAGTTGAAATGTGATCCAGATAAAGACCTTGTCGCCATGGCATTCAAACTGACAGAAGAGCAGTTTGGTCAATTGACGTACACCCGGATTTATCAGGGTCGTCTGCGCAAGGGTGATCAGGTTGTCAACTCGCGTACTGGAAGAAAACTTCGAGTGGGCCGGATGGTGCGTATGCACTCCAACGATCGTGAGAACATTGACGTTGCCGAGGCTGGAGATATTGTTGCGATGGTGGGTGTCGATTGTGCCTCTGGAGACACCTTCTGTGGTGGAGATACACGAGTCGCTTGTGAATCCATTTTTGTCCCGGATCCAGTGATTTCACTGGCGGTCAAGGGTAAGGATAACGATGCGCACATGCGAATGAGTAAGGCACTTTCCCGCTTCATGCGTGAAGATCCAACCTTCCGAGTTTCTTCAGACGAAGAATCTGGCGAAACCATTATTTCTGGAATGGGTGAGCTTCACCTCGATATCTACATTGAGCGGATGAAGCGCGAATACAACGCTGACGTTATCGTGGGAGCCCCCCAAGTCAACTACCGGGAAGCAATCACGGCTGCAGCAGACTTCGACTATCTGCACAAAAAGCAGACCGGTGGTTCTGGTCAGTATGCCGGTGTTAGCGGAAAGATTGAGCCTCTTCCAGACAATAGCGAAGAGCCCTTCGAATTCATCAACAGCATCTTCGGTGGTGCCATTCCCGCAGAACACATCCCTGCTTGCGAAAAGGGCTTTCAGGATGTGATGATCAAGGGGCCACTCGCAGCCTTTCCCATGGTGAACATCAAAGTCACCCTGACCGATGGTAAGTACCACGATGTGGATTCTAGTGACCTAGCCTATCGTCTCGCCTCACGACAAGCGATGAAGCAAGCGGTCAACAAGGCTCAGCCCATTCTCCTAGAACCGATCATGAAGGTCGAAGTAGAGACACCGAGTGACTACCAAGGCTCTGTGATCGGAGACTTGAGTTCAAGACGTGGCGTCATCTACGGCTCAGAAGTGCAAGGAGAGGAAACGGTCATTCTTGCAGGAGTGCCACTGAGTGAAATGTTTGGTTATGCAACAGAACTCCGTTCAATGACTGCTGGCAAAGCACAGTATTCAATGGAGTTTGAGAAGTACACAGCTTGTCCATCCTTCATTCAAGAGAAAGTAATGAAGGAACGTGCCGAGAAGCTTCGCGACGAAGACGATTGATCCTAAGCAGGGTGCTTGGTTCCGCAAGCACCCTGCTTCCTGCCTCCCCCCTGCCGTTCTTTCCAAATTCCCTGCGGAGAAATCTGATGAGTGTCGTAACACAAGACATCCTTGATATTGTGCAAAACCAGCAGCGCTGGCGTCGTCAGGAATGCATCAATCTCATTGCTAGTGAGAATGTTCAGTCCCCTGCTGTTCAACAAATCGAAGGCAACGACTTCATGTGCCGCTACGCAGAAGGACACCCTAACACTCCAGAAGCCGACCAGCGGTATTATGAAGGAACTCGTTTCATTGATGAGGTAGAGGCTCTGGCAACCAGGGAGATGATTGAACTAGCAGGATGTCAGCAGGCAGATGTTCGGCCAATCAGTGGTAACCAGGCCAACACAGCTGTTGCACTGGCATTGTTACGAGGTGGCGATACGGTTCTCTGTAACTCCATTGATGTGGGAGGCCACATCAGCCACAATCCGATTGGGGTCTTTGGCCGGCGAATTCAGGTTCGCGGACAGGTGCTGGCTTTACAGAAAGAAAATTCGATCAACATGGCTTTCTGGCCGACAACATCGGATGGATACCACTTAGATGCACCTGCCTGTGTGGATCTGGTTGAGCAAAAGCGGCCACAGTTAGTGATTCTTGGCAAGAGTATGTTCCTCTTTCCAGAACCCGTTAATCAAGTTGCAGAAGTCTGTCGAGCTCATGGGATTCCAGTACTTTACGATGCGGCTCATGTTTTAGGACTGATTCTGGGAGGACAGTTTCAGCAGCCCTTTGCCGAAGGCGCACATCTGATCACAGCAAGTACACACAAGACCTTTCCGGGACCACAACGAGGAGTCATCCTTGGCAACATGACTACACCAGAGGAATTGAAATGGTGGAGCAGTGTGGATCGCGGAGTTATGCCAGGATCTTCGAGTAATCACCACCTGCACACGATCCCCGGACTAGCCCTGACAATTCGAGAAATGAAGGTGCATGGGAAAAACTATGCCGCTGATATTATTCGAAACGCACAAGCTCTTGGACGTGCGCTAGATACCGCTGGAGTTCCAGTGGAGGCGAAAGAGTTTGGATTTACGCAAAGCCACCAGATCGCGATCAACGTTTCTTCGTTTGGACCAGGGAAGGAGATTGCTCGACGACTTGCGGAAAGCAACATTATCTGCAATTACAACATGCTCCCTGGAGATCAGGACCCTCGCAACCCTTCCGGTCTTCGAATCGGTGTACAGGAGATGACTCGTTGTGGTATGGGACCCGAACAAATGGGAGAGTTGGCAGAA
>CAJXNF010000168.1 GCA_913056375.1 uncultured Pseudomonadota bacterium
AACACAATTTTTGTTGGCATCTACATGGGGCAATGCCATCACCTCACTTGCAAAAGAGCTTTGGCACCTTGTATGAAGCGTCGATGGCCAATGTGCTGTCTCCCCTTTTCTTGAATTCAACTGCCATGTGTTTTTCGTGCACTTCAAACTGCTTCAGATATACAGACTGAAGTTAACCACCGCTGGCAACTCTTGCAGCATAAGATTTCTTGTCCGCAAAACTTCCGAATAGACAATGAGGCGTATCAGACTCTCGGGTTCCAACGCGCAATTTTTGCATGGCTAAGCGATATTCACGAAGCAACTGGCTGCGCGATGGACTACAGAAGAAGTCTGGATCTAGATCGACCAACGAAACTGGAGCGGGCATCGAGGCGTCACCTACTCAGGGCGAAAGCAAGGTGGGTGGGGCACAAAATCAAGGTGCAGCGAACGTAGGTATATCCGGTTCCCACTCACGGGGGGAATTTTACCAAGGCCGCATGGCGAGACACTCGGTGCTATTTTTGGCGAGGGCGGGATATCTTCCAAGGCGAAACCAACAAAGTTATCTCGCGCGTAGTGCTGCCAGTTTTAAGCAACCGGAATTTAAAGCCTTTGGAAGAAATGTTGGTGATCGAATGACGGCCGTGGCCCAGAGGGATACGATGGTGGCTTTGCACCACTCCCGCAGAGACTGAATGAGAGTTTTTCTGGTGCTTTGGTTTTTTATTCGTGTTGGGTGATCACACTAGGAAAATTTACTAATGCTGCATCAGAAACAGGAGTGAAGGTACCGGTTTCGACTTTGACACCAGCATCAATTCGCTTCTGAGTCAGCTCTTCATCAGCCTGGAATTTCTTGAGATGTTCCATGGATTCAAAGTGTAGGACACCGTGTAATTTGGTTTCGTCATCGGCTTGAGGTCCTACGCAGATCATGGTCATTCCGTATTCCTTCATTTTTCCACCACTTTCTTTGACCATATCTTTCCAGACTTGGAAACCTTTTGTGATTTCAATCGTAGTAAAAACGAGCATGGGTGCCTTTCAGTAGATAGTTCATTAGGTTAACTGTCGCCCAGCCAAGGAGTGTTCTGGACCTAATTTAAATGTTTGGTGGGGCAGTAAAAAGTGCTAAACAGCAACTGGCTGGGAAAGCTTTGAATTGAATGGTTTTTTTCGTGGCGGGGTCGACGGGGCTCGAACCCGCGACCTCTGGCGTGACAGGCCAGCGTTCTGACCAACTGAACTACGACCCCGTAACGGAAGGGAGCTTTTTTCATTGGGAGTGGTGGGCGCTACAAGGATCGAACTTGTGACCTACGGTTTGTAAGACCGTCGCTCTCCCAGCTGAGCTAAGCGCCCAACGAAAAAGAAGAAGAATATGATCTGTTTTTTCGGAGTGCAAGCTTTTTCTATGCTTTAGCAGATCGGAACGATACCAAGGATGAAGCAATAAAACAGACAACCCCAAAGCTGATAAAGATGTCAGCAAAGTTGTTGACAAAAAAACTAACCTCAAACCAACGGAAGTGGAAAAAGTCCGTAACGTGCCCGAACCAACCTCTATCTACAAGATTGCCCATCGCCCCGGGTAATATCCAAGTTAGTCCTTGCTTGGTCCATTCATCCAGCTCAAGCCAATAGCGCAGTTGATAAAAGATCATCCCAGCAATTGCCAGGACGGATATTCCAATGAGCAGAGGAAGCCGAATCGAATCGTCTAAATCTGAGAGAAAACTAAAACTGACTCCACGATTCTGCACGTGGGTCAGGTCAATCAAATTAGGGATTAAGGTTGTCAATTCATACAGGGGGACGTTTGCTCTGATCCAAATTTTCGAGACAAGATCGATTGCCAGCAAAACGGCAATGATGACCGCGGAATGCCATAGTTTCATCAGTCTTTCCCCATCCAGGGGAGGTCTGTAATTTTTGATAGCGAGTAGGCTTTCTGTTCTCGATTATGCAGGTCTCGGATCACGACTTCATCTCTGTTGAGTTCATCTGGAAAACAAAACATGGCAAAAGCTACTCCCAGATTATTGGCTTGTTGCAGGGCTTTTTGCATTTTCATTGGCCCGAATTGGGTCTGAACTTTGAGTCCAGCATCTCTTAGCTGATGGGCAACGCCCATTGCCATTTCATCATGTTGGGAATCGAGAGCAAAGATCACCAGGTCCAGTTCTTGTTTCAATTTAGGGAGTTTTTTGGTTTCCTCCAAAATCTCCAGAATGACAACATCTCCAAAACCAAAGCCAACTGCTGGAATAGCTGGCCCGCCAAAGGCAGATAGGAGGGAGTCGTAGCGACCTCCACCACTGATCGCACGGGAAGATTTGGTGGGAGTGTTGACTTCAAAGACCGTCCCAGTGTAGTAGGACAAACCTCGGACAATCGAGATATCGAACTGTAGGCATGTTCCCAATCCCATTTTCTGAAACTGGTCCAAGATGTTTTTCAGTTCGTTGAGGACATCCTGATTTTCCAGTCGTTCAGCCACAGCTTTAAAATCAGGTAATTCAAGGAATTGGATCAGTTGAGCAGCCTGATTGTCGTTAAGTCCCTGATTTGCGAGTTCAGAACGCAGCGCATCAACAGGCAATTTGTCCCTTTTGTCCAGGACAACGAGCACAGAATTTTGCAGATCCTGAGGTACCTTCAACTGTTCCAGCATGGCGTTCAGTATGCGCCGATCATTGATGAAGATTCGAAAATCCTCTGAATCAAGTCCTAGTTCCTTCAAGGATCGAATGAGGGTGCTGATGATTTCTAATTCAGCGAGAATTGTGGGTTCCCCAATGATGTCCAAATTCCATTGGTAGTGCTCACGTTTTCTACCTCGAGTCATCCTTTCGTAGCGAAAGCATTGGGGGATTGAGAACCAGCGTACTGGGTAACTCAGAGATTTTTGCTTCTGTAGAATCATTCTTGCCAACGATGGCGTCATCTCTGGGCGTAGGCTCAACCTGCGAGCGCTGTTGTCTTCGAAGTTGTACAGTTGCTGGCTAATCTCATCCCCTGCTTTCCGAATATACAAGGCTTCGTGCTCTAAAACACAGGCATCATATTCTTCAAAACCAGCTTGCTGTGCAGACTTGCGCCATGAGTTGAAAAGCCAATTGCGGAGTCGTAATTGTGGAGGGTAAAAATCTCGAGTACCTTTGACGGGTTGGAGATCAATCATGCTCAGTTAATCAATGAGGGAAAGCGTATTCGGAAATTTTCTGAAAATCTTGCCAGGCCTCAGTCATTGCGTTGGGATTTCTGAGTAAGTAGGAAGGGTGGAAAGTTGGCAGGATATTCCAATCACGATATTTTTTTAGGCTTCCTCGTGATTTTGTGATTCCAGGACTGCCAGGTAGCAGAGCTTGAGTGGGGACATTGCCGAGAGTAACGATCAACTTGGGGTTCACCAACTCTATCTGACGTTCAAGAATCCCCATACAATGGGCGATTTCATCAGACGTAGGATTTCTATTATTTGGGGGTCGGCACTTTACAACATTCGTCACATAAACATCTTCACGATCCAACCCAATCACATCAATCATTCGATCCAAAAGTTTGCCGGCTTTTCCCACGAATGGAAGACCAAGCCTGTCCTCATCAGCTCCAGGCCCTTCCCCCACGAACATCAATGAGCTGCCATCATGACCGGAACCAAAAACGAATTGATTTCTTGTTGGCCCAAGTGCACAGCGTTGACACTCTGAGTTTTGCTGACACAGCGCAGCCAGTGATCCAACTTTTGAGTGATCCCGAAGCTCATTTTGAACTTTCTTGATCGATTCAGGTTCCCTGAAGACAGGTACCTTAGAGGAAGGTGGGCAGAAATCTATGTCACCGGTGTTAGTCACGTCTTCGCGGGCTTGTGCACAGGAGATCGCTAGTTGCTGCTTCAAATTTTGCAAACTGACGGCACTTTTTTCTGATCCGCTGAGCTCCGCGAAATTTAATTCTTTCCCCGAATCCCCTGCATTGTGGGGCACCAGCTCGTACAACCCATCAATCAACTCACACAGTTCAACTTTGGGAAGTGATTCCTGGTTCAGGTAGTGACAATCTTTTTTCTGCAGCCACTTCAACTGATTTTCTAGGTAGAGCAGCAGGGTAGGGTAATCCACAGAAAAAACTTTTAGGGTGAGAATTTAGTTTAAAGGTGAGCAGTCAACTAAAGTTGCATTTTGTTTTAAATCCAAATCTTCATGACCATCATTATAATGACATGTCCATGTGGCTTTGCAAGAAATGAATCTAAAGGATGTAACGACTAAGGTCTTGATTTTTCAGTAAACTTGAAACTCTACCTTGGATATATTCAGGGGTAATTTTTATTGTTTGACCACTGAGTTTTGGTGCTTCAAAGCTAACTTCTTCAAGTAATTGCTCCATAATCGTGTGAAGTCTTCTGGCTCCAATATTTTCAGATTCTGCATTGATCACGAAGGCAATCCTTGCGATTTCGCGAATTGAATCGTCTGAAAATTCAAGTTCGACCTCCTCAGTTTGCATCAGCATTGTGTATTGCTTGATCAAAGCGTTCCGAGGTTCAGTCAATATTTTCACAAAATCCTCTTCACTTAACGCCTTCAGTTCCACACGAATGGGGAATCTACCTTGAAGTTCAGGGATCAAGTCTGAAGGTTTGGCCAGGTGAAAAGCTCCAGCGGCAATGAACAAGATGTGTTCCGTACGAACAGGACCGTATTTCGTATTGATGGTGGAGCCTTCAACGATAGGCAATAGATCTCTTTGAACTCCCTCACGTGAGACATCAGGCCCTTGAGTGGCTCCTCTTCTACTTGCGACTTTGTCAATTTCATCAAGAAAAACGATGCCAGTTTGTTCCACTCTGGAAACTGCCTCTCTGGAAACCTCATCCATATCAATCAATTTACTAACTTCTTCTTGTTGAAGAATCGTTTTGGCTTCAGCAATTTTTGTTTTTCTACGTTTCTTTCGCTTCGGCATGAAATTCGAGAGCATGTCCCGGATGTTCATGTCCATATTGTCGTTCATTGAAACAGGCATGAATTCCAGCATCGGAGTGTTTCCCCGCTCCGCAACTTCTAAATCAATCTGTTTTTCATCCAGCAACCCGTCCCGAATTTTTTGACGAAATTTCTCTCTTGTTCCCTGATTTCCCGGTACGCCTTGCTCATCTTTTTGAGGATTCGGTAACAAAAGATCCAGCAAGCGATCTTCAGCTAGTAATGCGGCTTCTTCAGTTTTTCGATGCATGTGCTCTTGCTTTACCATGCCAATCGCTGCCTCTGTCAGGTCCCGAATCATTGACTCAACATCTCTACCTACATAGCCAACTTCAGTAAATTTTGAGGCTTCTACTTTGAGGAAAGGAGCATTGACGAGCTTAGCAATCCGTCTAGCAATCTCGGTCTTTCCAACACCAGTTGCACCGATCATGATAATATTTTTAGGTAGGATTTCGTCCTTAATTTCTTCAGGAAGCTGCATCCGACGCCACCGGTTTCTGAGGGCTACCGCAACGGCTTTTTTGGCATCTGATTGGCCGATAATGTAGGAATCGAGGGCTTGAACGATTTCGTGAGGTGTCTGATTGTGTTCAGGTAGTTGAATTTCCATGAAAACTATTGGGGTTGGTGATTAGATCTCAATTTCTTCAAATTGTATTTGGCTATTGGTGTAGATGCAAATGTCTGCAGCAATCTGCATGGATTTCTCTGTGATTTCCCGTGCCCCAATTTCTGTATCGATTAGCGCTCTTGCTGCAGATAGTGCATACATTCCTCCTGAGCCAATTCCGATCAATCCGTCGTCCGGTTCGATTACGTCTCCATTCCCTGAAATGATCAGAGAGGCCTCTTCACTACAAACTGCAAGCAAAGCTTCTAGACTGCGGAGCATCTTGTTCGTACGCCACTCCTTCGCCAATTCGACGGCAGATCGTATGAGGCGCCCATTATATTGTTCCAACTTTTCATCAAATTTTTCAAAAAGCGTAAAAGCGTCAGCGGTTGAGCCTGCAAATCCTGCGATGACTTTGCCATCAAAGGTTCTGCGAATTTTTCTGGCTGAGGCCTTGGTAACAGTATTTCCCATCGAAACTTGGCCATCTCCAGCCATCACGACACGATTGTTTTTCCGAACAGAAAGTATGGTGGTCATAAATCAATTTAAAAGAATTACCAAAAAACGGACTAATTTGATTCGAAGTAAAACTCACGAAAGTATTGCCAGCCTGTCCAAAGAGTCACACCTGTAGAAAACCAAAGTAAAACGATACCAATCTCATGGCAGGGAAGCCACAAGGTTGGATAGTGAATCATCAGAAATCCCACTGCAAACATCTGGGAAAAAGTTTTCAATTTTCCTCCAGAGTTGGCTGAGATGACTCTCCCCTCAGCCGCTGCAACAGACCTTAGACCTGTGATAGCAAGCTCTCTCATTAAGATCAAAGTAACCAGAGCACCTGGTGCCCGATCCAC
>CAJXNF010000169.1 GCA_913056375.1 uncultured Pseudomonadota bacterium
CCCATTGCCGTTTGCTGTACGTAACCTGATAAATTCACTAAACACTGAGTCTAGTTTTTTAACAAGTCCCTTACGTGTCGGCTTACGTGGCATCTAGTCGTTTAAACTATCTCTTAAACACATCTCACCTAGTCGCTCATCGTACTGCTTGATCAAGCGGTATATGTGTCGACTAGTTACGTTTGCGGTTTGCCATTCTGTTTTTGTAGAGTCTGTTCCTAAGTTTGCGTAGATTGTTGCATTCAACTCTAACAATGAGTCTATCTTCTTACGATCACTATAACTCTTGTAGTTTGCTATTTTATCTGCTTTTTCCCTGTACATATCATATCTTTTAGTGTATAGAGTAGTCTCAGTGGTTTGCATACGTTAGAACGCTTTAAAATGACTATATACTATAGTCTATTATACTATAGTCTATTATACAATAGAATATATATACAATAGTATACTATTATACTATAGTATAGAATATAACATTAAATTTTTAAAATCCAAATTTTGGATCATTTTTCTTTTTTCTGAATACTACTTCCGATCCACCATGAATATTTTTGTACGAAGCCTTGGAGTGGGTATCCACCAAATCCTGCTTAAACTTCAACCCAATTATGAATGTACTTTGGAATCACTGGTTGGGCTCATTGAGACACCTCCACAGCAGGAAATGGGTGATTATGCTTTTCCATGCTTTGCTCTTGCTAAAGTTTTCAGAAAAGCCCCAGCGCAAATTGCCAATGAATTAATGTTGGCTCTTCAAGATAATTTCAATGAATCTAACCTTTTTGAAAGTTTTTCCTCGCTTGGACCCTATCTGAATGTGAAAGTTAATTCATCCGAAATGGCTAAGCAGGTGTTACCTGAAGTTCATAATGGGAATTGGTTTTCAAAGAACTCTTTAGAGCAGAAAACTCGAGTGATGATCGAGTTTTCCCAGCCCAATACCCACAAGGGTTTTCACGTCGGCCATTGTAGAAATGTTGCTCTTGGAGATAGTCTAGTTCGGTTATTCCGCTACAATGGCTACCAAGTGATAGCAGCAAACTATATAGGCGATGTTGGAACTCACATCGCTAAATGCCTCTGGTACTACCAAGAAAAAAATAACGAAGTTCCTCCATCTGTCCGTAAGGGGGAATGGTTGGGCGAACTTTACACCGCATCAACTTTGGCCTTGGAAAGTCAAACTGGACCAGAGAAGGAAGAAACTCAAAAGAAAATTAGTGCTTTACTCGCTAAGTTAGAAGAGAAAGAGCCTCAGATAACTCAGATCTGGGAGGAGACAAGAAATTGGTCCTTGGAGGATTTTGATCAGATCTATAGCTGGCTGGGAACAGAGTTCGATCATGTCTTTTATGAATCTGAAGTTGATGAAGAGGGCAAACAGTTGGTTATCCAAGGGGCCGAGGATGGCCTTTTTCAAAGATCAGATGGGGCGATTGGCGTTGATTTGAATGATGAAAAACTGGGTTTTTTTCTTTTGCTGAAATCAGATGGCAATACGCTCTATTCAACTAAAGATCTAGCCCTTGCCAAGCGGAAGTTCGAAGAATTTGGGATAGAACGTTCGATCTATGTAGTTGGTGCTGAACAAACTCTTCATTTTCAGCAGGTGTTTGCGACACTAAAGAAGATGGGATATGAACAGGCTAGCCGTTGTTTTCATCTGCCATATGCCTTAGTAGTATTGCCCGAAGGCAAGATGAGTTCTAGGGCCGGGAACGTCATCCTGTTTTCGAAACTACAGCAGGAAATGTGTGATTTTGTGCGAAACAACTACCTTGAGTCACATCGAGAAAGTTGGTCTGATGAGGAAATCCAATCTACAACTCGAAAGGTGGCAGTTGCAGCGATCAAATATGGAATGCTTAACCAAGATCCGAACAAGCAGATCACGTTTTCATTGAAGGACTGGCTAGTTTCAGAGGGGGATACAGGCGTTTATTTAATCTACGCATATGTTCGCATACGAAGCATTGTGCGTCAGTTTGAGAATTTTGACCCCCACGCTGAAATAGATTTTGAACTGTTGAAGCATTCCCATGAGAAGGCTTTGATACGTAAATTGTTTGATTTCAATGATATTGTTTACCAAGCTGCAGAACAATATCGTCCATCCTTACTAGCCCGAACCCTCTTTGAATTATGCAAGGATTTTAGTCGATGTTACAGCAGTTGTTCTGTTAAGCACGCTGAATCTAAGGACCTACAGCTTGCTCGACTAAACCTGTTTTCTGCTGTAGCGGCAACGTTATCAACTGGATTAAATTTGTTGGGGATTGAGCCCCCTGAACGGATGTGAGAATGACTTCTCAAGTTACTCGAGAGACAATTGATTTAAACGGCTTACTGGCCAGAGCGAAAAATGCTGCCGCTGGTGCTGTTTTACTATTTTCTGGGGATGTCCGAGACCACAGTGAAGGCAGGGCCGTAGATTTTTTGGAATATGAAACTCACGAAAGCATGGCGCAAAAGCAAATCGCTGAAATTGTTGTGGAGGCAAAAAACCGCTGGGACCTGCATTATGTGGAAGTCATCCACCGATTTGGCAAAATGCGGATCTCCGACTGTTCTATTGGTATCGTGGTGGCGAGTTCACATCGAAAAGATGCCTATGAAGCCAGTAGATTCATTATTGATACGGTTAAAAAGTCAGTTCCAATTTGGAAGAAAGAACACTTCACAAATGGGCAGGCGATCTGGGTTGAAGGTTGTGAGGCATCCTCTGTTGCAGAATTGAACAAGAATTCTTCGGCAACATGAGCTATTGCCAACTAGCTTATGGACATCCATATCACGGACCCTACCATGACCTTGAATACGGTTTCCCTGTAAATGAAGAAGCAAAACTTTTTGAGCGGCTATCTTTGGAGGTTTTTCAGGCAGGGCTAAGTTGGCTCACTGTCCTGAAGAAGAGAGAAGCCATCAACGAAGCTTTTTTTGCCTTTGATGTCGACCGGGTGGCTGATCTTCAAACCTCAGAAATTGAATCCCTACTCGAAAATCCAAAAATCATCCGCAATAAACTGAAAATTCAAGCAATTCGACATAATGGGAACATCATTAGGTCGATGCGAGAGCACGGTGGATTTGCCCATTGGATTGCACAACAACACCCACTCCCAAAGCTTGAATGGGTTGCTACCTTCAAGAAATCAGGATTCCAATTTGTTGGGGGAGAAATTGTTGGAGAATTCCTGATGAGTATTGGTTATCTTCGTCCACCTCATGATGAGGATTGTCCCATTTTTAAAAAGCAACTAGCCCTTCGCCCGCCTTGGTTGGCTCAACAATGAGTTCTGCTCTGCGTTGGGTTATCACCTGCCCATTACACATAGAAAAATTATTGGACCAAGAGTTACGAAGTCTTGGTTACAAGGATTTGAAGCCTTCTGCTGGCAAAGTCTCCCTTGAAGCTCCCTTAGAAGCAGGTTTTCGTATCTGTCTATGGTCTCGACTGGCAAATCGAGTGCTGCTCCAACTTGGGGAATGGGATGGAAAAGATGGAGATTCGATCTATCAGAATGCCCGTGAATTCCCTTGGCAGGAGCACTTACACCCGAATCAAACGTTTTCAATCAGTTTTCACGGGACCAATCAACATATTCGTCATCCCCATTATGGATCGCAACGCCTGAAGGACGCCTTGGTAGATCATTTTCGGGACTCAACAGGGATTCGTCCCAATGTTGACCCCAAAAATCCCGATGTGAGTTTCTGGGCCCATTTGGAGGCTGATCAATTAAAGCTTTCTTTAGATTTTTCTGGAGTGAGTCTGCATCAACGTGGTTACCGTCAAGAGCAGGGGCTCACCTCACTTAAAGAAAATTTAGCAGCCGCACTACTTTGGCAATGTGGGTGGCCTGTGAAAGCAAAGAATGGTGCTGCGCTTTTGGATCCGATGTGTGGATCAGGAACAATTTTGGCGGAAGGATTTTTGATGGCTGCTGATTGGGCACCAGGACTAATCCGAAAAGATTTTGGCTTTAAGTCTTGGTTGGGATTTGACACTGGAATCTGGAAAAGGTTACGACAAGAGGCGATTGAGCGAAGGGCTGACGGACTTGACAGCTTACCACCAATTTTTGGAGGAGATCATTCAGAACAAGCTATCGAACAAACAAAAAACAACCTGCAAAGACTTGGTATTCTTGATCACATTCAGTTGGAATCCAAGGAACTAGCTCTATGGGAGCCGAATCAGGATACAGGCCTGCTGCTCTCGGATCCCCCATACGGGGAGCGAATTGGACAATCTTCTGAGATCAAGAAAATTTACAGAACACTCGGGCAATTACGTCAGCAGAGATTTCTGAATTGGGAATTCTCAGTAATTCTGGCTGAGGAATCTCCTTGGGAAGAGTTTCAACTACGATATGACAAGCGGCATCCCTTTCGTAATGGAGCCATACCGTGTCAACTCTACAGGATGCTGCCTGAGCCTCTTGCTGAATCGAACAGCCAAAAGCATTCAATTGAATCATTTACAGTGAATGACTCTGCGTTTGCGCAGCGATTGAAGAAAAATTTGAGACGCCTTGAGCCCTGGGTGAAGAAAGAGAAAATTCAATGCTATCGCCTCTATGATAAAGATATCCCAGAATATGGAGTGGCAGTAGATGTCTACGGTCAACAAATTCAAATTCAAGAATACGATCCTCCAAAAAACATCAATCTTCTTGCTGCAGAAAGACGACTGTTGGAGGTCTTGCAGGTCATTCCTGAGGTAATGAACTGTAAATCAGAATCAGTGATATTGAAAAAGCGCAAAAGACAAACTGGACTAAATCAATATGATCGACTTGCGCAGACCCAAGAAAGACTGGTTATTGAGGAAGGGGGACTCAAATTCTGGGTTAATTTACGTGATTACTTAGATACAGGCATATTTCTGGATCATCGTCCCACCAGGTCTTTGATTCGTGAGATGGCCGAGAATAAGAGGTTCTTAAATCTTTTTTGCTATACGGGCACGGGGACCGTTTACGCGGCAGCTGGAGGAGCTAAAAGTAGTGTTTCCGTGGATCTGTCGGGGAATTATTTAGGCTGGGCTAAAGATAATTTCAGCCTCAACAGTCTGGATTTAAGAAGGCACATTTTAGTTAAAGCCGATTGCAGGGAATGGATTGCTAATCAAAAAGGAACTTTCGATCTGATCTTTCTAGATCCACCTACCTTTTCAAACTCGAAATCAATGAGGGGGACTTGGGATGTTCAGAGAGATTATGTGGAGATGCTCCATCATGCCTCACGCTTATTGGAGAAAAGTGGGATCTTGTTATTCTCCACCAACAATCGGAAGTTCAAGCTGGATCAGGGCAGTTTGCCGAATCTTCATTTTCAAGACTTGAGTAGTGAGCTTCTACCACCCGATTTCGCCCGCAACCCCAAGATTCATCAAGTTTGGAAAATTCAACGAGTGAATTAAGACTAGTTCCTGATGAATTTTGATCAATTCGCCAACGCATCCCCCCTGGTGATTATGCTTCCCAATTTCACTGTTAGATTCGCCTGCTTGAATGATCTTTTCTGCAACTCCACAAGAATTTCTAACAAAAATTCAGTTGGTTAATAAGATGCTGGTGCTAATTTACTAGGGTTTTTCTGTGGTTGTTAATTCAATGATGATTTGATCAATGTTCCAAAAAGGAATTGTTCGTAAACGAACCAGAAGTTTCTATTACGTCGATTGTGAAGGGGAGACCAGGCTCTGTCGTGTGAAGGGGAACTTGTTCCAAGAAAGTCGCTATGACGAGAAGATTGCAGTGGGGGACTTGGTTGAGATTGATTTGGATGCTTCCGAAGATGCTGGTTGGATCCACAAGATCCTTCCCAGAAAAAGTCGGCTTTCAAGGCATATTCCTGAACGACAACTGGAACAGGTGATTGTAGCGAATGCAGACCAAATCTTGATCGTAGCTTCCCTAAAAAAACCAGATTTTCGAAACGGGGTTGTGGATCGGCTTTTAGTTGCAGGCCTTCGAGGAGACTTAGAACCAATCCTGATACTGAATAAAACTGATCTGGGTTCAGAAGTTGAGTTTTTAAAAATTCGAGACCTTTACAATGATTTGGGCTACCGAGTTTTGGGAATCAGCGCAAAGCAAGGGATTGGTATTGAAGAGGTCAGAGATTCGTTGAAAAACAAAATCTCAGTTTTGGCTGGACACTCTGGGGTAGGAAAATCTTCCTTGGTCAAAGCTCTCTATCCAGATTGGGAAATCCGAATTGGTGCTGTTAATCAAAAAGTTGGAAAGGGGCGTCATACGACGACTTTGGCGGAGATGTTCCCCTTGCCCGAAGGTGGTTTTCTTGTTGATACACCGGGAGTTCGTGAGTTGAGACCCTGGGATGTAGAACAAGCTGAGTTGGATCAGTATTTTGTTGAATTTGACGTTCGTGAAAATTGTCACTTCAGCAGTTGTTCACATCGTCATGAACCCAA
>CAJXNF010000170.1 GCA_913056375.1 uncultured Pseudomonadota bacterium
GAAATTCTTCAATATCTTGAACTGCCCAGAAACTCTTCCATATCGCTGAATAGTAGCCAGAATTCCTTGCGATGGGCCTCAGAGACGAAGATGATGCCTTGGGTTATAACTGGCTCTTTTCATTTGTTAGGCGAGGTGCTGCCCCTCCTCTCTTTGGACCCTTGCACGAAAAACCTGCAAAACGGATAAGCTGTTGTGCAAAAATTTCTGAACTTTTTGATTATTTTTTTTGTTTCAAGTGTCCTGAATGGAGTCCTCGCATCAGAACAAATTGTGATTACGGCGGATCGACTGAATGTGCGAGATGGAGTTTGGGGTAAAAAACTCGGGAAAGTCTTTGAGGGCCAACAGTTTGAAGTCAGGCAGAAAAAAGAGGAGTGGGCAAAGATTGAATTTGAGCTAGGAAAGTTTGGCTGGATTTCATTGGATTACGCCAGGCCAGCTTTGCAAACCACCTCAAAGAATAATGTTTCTGTTAGTCAGTTCTGTGCAAAAGTGGATACGGAATTCAAAAAACTGGGTTGGAAAGATCTACGATGTAACGCTGATGATTGGCAGGCCACATGGCATTCAGAAAAAGGGCAACCTCTAATCTACAAAGTTTTTGGGGACGAAAGCTCCACACATACAACTTTGTTAATGTGCTCTGTCCATTCTGACGAAGATACGACCTATCATTGCTTCCGCTTCATGGAGTTGCTGCGTTCAAATCAGGAATTGATTCAGCAGCGGCTTGTTCTGATACCATTGCTCAATCCAGATGGATTTTTTAGTCAACCCAGATCACGAACAAATGCAAACGGGGTAGATTTGAATCGCAATCTACCAACGAAAGACTGGGCAACTTTGGCTCACAGACAATGGAAGTGGTCCTACCAACAAAATCCGCGCTACAACCCTGGTAAGGGAGCTGGTTCAGAAAAAGAAAATCAATTCCTCGTCAGCTTAATCCTCCAATACAAACCGGATAAAATTGTTTCCCTGCATTCCCCATTGGATTTCCTGGATCTGGATTACATGGATAAGCGAGAAGGTGATGAAGAATTACTGGCTGTGCGGAAACGTGCTTGGTTTCAGGCACAGAGTTTTGCTGAGCAGAGTGGGACGCGTTTCCGTGATTATCGGACTTTTCCAGGGAGTCTCGGAAGATTTGGGGATGAGTGGAAAATTCCGATCTACACCTTGGAATTTCCGGAGAAGCCAGGAAGTCAAGCGGCCAACGAATTCGAGCGCTTCAAATCAGCGATGCTGGAACTGTTCAATACCAACCTAAGCACTCAGCCAACGGCACTGAACAATGAACAAGACAAAGATCAGTTGCTATAAGGCTTAGCCGTAAGCCGCTTTTTCCACAAACAACTCAAGTTGGCCTTCAACCAAGTCTGTACGCCGGTAGAGTTCGTTGGTTAGCTTGCGAATCAATCGAACATCCTCCCCATCAAGTTTCCCGTCTCCAGTGACATCCTGAAAAACATGGATGTTGTTAGCGAGGCCCGTGTGATCATTATCAACTGCCAAAGCGACTGCTCTACCATTTGGGTCTACGAAAGAGATCATATCAATCTTACCGTCTTGGTTCGTATCGATCAAATTGGCGTAGACATAGACGCCCAGTTTCTCATCGTTTTCTGCTTCGCTCATGAAAGTTCTTTTCTAAGGTCAAGGTTGGTGAACTCTGGTAAAAACTTTACTTTCTTTGCCCATACCTTAAGTTAGCGCAATTGCCATGCTAAAGCTGGCTGATTTAACGTTGAATGTTACAGGATAGTCACTATGAAAGCATCTGATTTATTCGTCAAGGCTCTTGAAGCAGAGGGTGTGGAATATATCTTCGGCATCCCTGGAGAGGAAAATCTAGATTTTCTAGACTCTTTGAGGAACTCAAAAATTAAATTGATTCTTACGCGCCATGAACAGGCTGCTGGATTTATGGCTGCCACCTATGTCCGCCTGACCGGAAGAGCTGGCGTATGTCTTTCAACGCTTGGCCCGGGTGCAACCAATTTTGTGACTGCTGCAGCATATGGCCAATTGGGTGCGCTACCCATGTTGATGATCACAGGTCAGAAGCCAATCAAATCCAGTAAGCAGGGCAAGTTTCAGATCGTCGATGTTGTCGAAATGATGAAACCTCTGACGAAGTATACTCAGCAGATTGTCGGAGGAGATAATATCCCTTCACGCGTTCATGAGGCCTTCCGGCTTGCAGAGGAAGAACGACCCGGAGCGACTCACCTTGAGCTTCCAGAGGATATCGCCCGAGATGAAACAGATGCAGATCTTTTACCCAAAAGACATGTACGCAGACCGATTGCTGAGCAGAAATCAATCCACCAAGCCGTGGAAGCGTTGCAGAAGGCTAAACACCCACTTCTATTGATTGGCGCGGGAGCGAATCGTAAGCAAACTGCCAGAATGCTCCGTGATTTTGTTGATGAGTTTCAAATTCCCTTCTTTAGCACACAGATGGGCAAAGGGGTTCTGGATGAACGAGATCCACTCTTTTTGGGGAACGCTGCTCTCTCCGATGGGGACTTCCTGCATCGAGCGATTGCGCATTCTGACCTGATTCTCAATGTGGGGCATGATGTGGTTGAGAAGCCACCTTTCTTCATGCACGTTGATGATGGCCGAACTGTCATTCATGTCAACTTCCGGACTGCCGAAGTAGATCCCGTTTACTTCCCTCAAGTCGAGGTAGTGGGAGATATTGCCAATAGCGTCTGGCAGATCAAGCAAGCCTTGACCGCACAGGAACACTGGGACTTCAACTACTTCCTACAAATTCGAGAAAGAGTGGAGGCTCATTTGTTGGAAGGTGCCGATGATCCACGTTTCCCGATCTACCCGCAGCGCTTGGTTGCCGATATCCGCAAGGTGATGCCAGATGATGGAATCATCGCCCTGGATAACGGTGTCTACAAGATCTGGTTTGCCCGCAACTACCGCGCACACCTGCCCAATACGGTATTGCTTGATAACGCTTTGGCGACGATGGGAGCTGGTTTGCCCTCCGCGTTGGCAGCACAAATTGTCTTCCCGGAAAGAAGAGTGATGGCGATTTGTGGGGATGGAGGCTTCCTCATGAACTCGGCTGAGATGGAAACAGCAGTTCGCTTGAAGCTCAACCTGATTGTCCTAATTCTGAGGGATAATTCGTATGGGATGATCAAGTGGAAGCAGTCGAACATGGGCTTCCCGAATTGGGGTCTGGACTTCGGCAATCCAGATTTCGTGAAGTACGCTGAGAGTTATGGGGCTCATGGTCACCGAGTGGCCAGTGCCGAGGGATTGGCTCCGCTATTGGAACAATGCTATCAGGCAGGAGGAGTGCATCTGGTGGAAGCGCCAGTGGACTACAGCGAAAACGACAGAATCCTCAACCACGAAATCAAGGAACTCAGCGCCAAGCTCTGATCCCTTTCAGGCTCAATCCTGATCCTTTGAATCGACCGTACAGGTCGTGTCAATTCCTCCGCGAGTGGCGTAGGTCGTTCTGATCTGCAGCCACTCCGGATCCAGTAACTTCCAAAGATCCTCAAAAATCCTAGCAGTCACTGCCTCCTGAAAGATCCCAACGTTGCGAAAGCTGATGAAGTAGTATTTCAGCGATTTCAGCTCAACGAGTTTTGTTTTAGGGATGTACTCCACCCAAACAATCCCCGTGTCCGGTAGGCCAGAAAAAGGGCAGACAGCTGCAAATTCCTTCAGTTCATAGCAGACTCGCTGTCGGGGGCCTTCGTAGCGAAAGGTCTCCAACCAATCCTGACGAATCTTTGACTCATCCTCCATTGGCAAGACGAGTCCTTCGGCGTAATCCGTGTTGAGTACATCAGCCATTCCAGCCCTTGGGAAAGGGATTCACAGTGATCTGGGCCTTCTCCCGTAGCTCGGCAATATAATCTTCAACCGCCTGTTGTCGAACTTGCTGAAAGGCTTGTTCTTCAAACTGCTTACGCTGTGATTCGTTCAGGGCGTTGCACTTCAACGCATCGGGTAGCACCTCTGATTGAACCATTAGCAGGTGGGTTCCAAATTCAGTCTCCAGCGGATCACTCAATTGCCCAACTTCCAGCTGGAACGCCACCTTTTCAATCGCAGGCAATAATTCTCCCTTACGGAACTGACCCAGCCTTCCGCCGTTTCTCTCGGCAGCAGGATCATCAGACAGAGCCTTGGCCATCTCTTCGAAGGCCATCCCTTTTTCAAATTGCTCCTGGATGATCTTAATTCTTTCTGGGATTTCCTCACCTCGGAGCAGAATCTGGGCAAGCTCAATCTGCCGCAATTCTACCGTTTGCAGCTTGCAAAGCTTGGCAATCTCTTTTTCGCCGACCCTCACCTTGGTGTCCACCTCACGGGCAAGTAATCGTTGGCGTCGGAAATCATCTGCAATCTGGTCCTGCAGAATCTTGTCGTTGACAGTCCTCAGTTTAGGGTTTTGTTCCCGCAACAGGCCGATCCGTTCCTGAACTTCATCGGCAGACGCATCAATCTTTAGGGTTTTTGCCCGTGAACGCAGCAACAACTCTGCGATCAATCGTTGCTCCACACGCTTGGAAATCTCTGCTTCGTCTAGCGTTTGGCCTTCCTGCAGAACTTGCTGGCGCAAGGCATTTCTGGCTTCTTCAGCCTCACTGAAGGTAAACACCTGCTGGTTGACGATCAGGTAGATGCCATCAACGATCAAAGGGGCTGCGCTGAGGGAGGAAAATCCCAGCATGCAGCAGCTAAATAGTCCCAAAAGTTTTTTCATGGTTAGTTGCGATAGTTCAGGTTCATCGAGCCATAGGGCTTGGGTCGGTAGTCTTCCGCCAATTGTTTTAAACGCCGCCAGGGCAGCCGAGAAAGTTCTTTGAGCTTTTTGATGTTCCGACGCTGAAAAAGCCGATCAGCCAAGTAAAATTCAGTAGCCATTGGATACTTGATCTTCTGGCTGCCATAGCCCACCTCTTCAAAGTTCTTGAAGCGGATACTTAGTAACTGGGTGGAACCGTCTGGAACATTGATCGGGAAATTGATGGACTCAATGCGGTTGGCAGCAGTGTTCATCAACAGGTGGGGCCCATGTTCGGGATGCCCAAAGCGGTGGTAGACGTTCCCGTCCGGTGCGAGGTACATCGTGTGAGTATTGGCAGGAATTTCCAACTCCTTGAGCGCTGCCCGAAAATGCTCCAGATCATGGCTGAAGAAGAAGATATAGTAGGGTCTCAGATCCATCCACTCGAAGCGTCGATTTTTCGCAATGTGTTCGTTGATCCGGGTTCCTTCAACTTCGTAGAAGTAGTGGAGCATCACCCCTTCTAAGTTCATGGTCTCTACAGTCAGGTATTCGTCGTTCTTCCAGTGAACCAACTGTTTGTAGGCCAGATGGGGAATCTCCAGTGGTGTCCCGTCTTCCAATTGCCGAAAGGGATCAAACACCTGAACCTCCGCCTCGTAACTGGCGCGCTCCCACTTGATCTTGTCCTGGAACTGGTCCACGACATCAATCCAGTCTGGTTGGTAGGCCAACAACGCTGGGACAGAGAGGATGTGAAAGCAGGCAAAAAGCAGGAAAAGACGATGGAGTTTCACGTTCAGCTGAAGCGGGAAGAGAAGAATTTTCAGTAGCTTGGGAATTCAACAATTTATGCTAGGATGTCTCTCTTCGCAAGCACAAACCGGCCCAACTTTTTTTATGGAAACTTCATGCGCATCCGTCCTGCCATCTCTGCCCTGGGAACCTACAAACCTCCCTTGGAAGGTCGCAATCCTGATGAATACCTGCTGATGGACTTCAATGAATCTCCAGAGCCACCTCCTCTCTCGGTGCGCAAGGCTCTTCAGCAGTACTTGGTGGAAGGGCATCTTCAGGTATATCCACACTATGGTTCCTTCACGGAGCAGCTTGGAAAATACGTGGGCGTGCCCCCTGAACAATTACTCTTGACCAATGGCTCTGATCAGGGAATTGACGTGGTCTTGCGCTGCTTGCTGGACCCCGGAACCAACCTGGTGATGGCAATGCCCGGGTTCACGATGTTCAAGCAGACGGTGGGAACAATTGGGGCAGACTTCATTGAGGTGCCTTATCCGGCAGATTTTGAGTTTCCCTTTGAGGGCATTCGGCAGGCTGTTAACCCGCAGACCCAGATCATCGTGGTGATCAACCCGAATAATCCAACAGGAACCTCGGCCCCATTGGAACAAGTAGAGGCCTTGCTAAAGGAATTTCCTGACTGCGCGGTGTTGGTCGATGAGGCCTACTACGAATTCACAGGCAAGACCTGCCTCTCACTCCTAAAAAAGTATAGCAACCTGGTTGTGATCCGCACCTTCTCCAAGGCCTTTGCAATCCCCTCCTTGCGACTAGGTTACGTGGTGGCTCGTGAAGAGTTCATCAATGAATTGCTGAAGATTCGCGGGCCCTATGACGTCAACAT
>CAJXNF010000171.1 GCA_913056375.1 uncultured Pseudomonadota bacterium
ACTCCTCAACAAAGGAAATTCACTTATAAGGAAAAAATTCTCTCGCATTACGTTCCTCTCTACTTCTTGGCCTTGCTGCTCTTATAAGGAAATTCGCTTATAAGGACAAAATTGTTAGCGCAAACTTGATTCCTTATAAGAGAGGTCTCACTGTATCTGTATAGGTGATCAAAACTAATACTTTGCTTGATGTTTTCATTGTTTCTTTGTTAAGCATATTTCAGCAATATTGTGTTATGTTTACAGGTCAGTGAAAGCATTAGAATGGAATACAGATATATACGTATACATTTGTATACAAGTATGGACGTGTCACCTCAGAGCGTCGACTTTCTCAAGGCGTCTAGCATGCATGTCAAAGCAGAAACTTATGAGCAATAAACATATGCTATCAGCATTTTTTTCTTCTCCAGACTTTTAAAATGACTTCTACTAATGTCACTCTAAGTAAAAAAGTACAACTAATCTTCAAATTAAATTCGATTGGGCATTGGGTAAAATGAATAAACAATACTATATACATTTACATGCTTGGGTTTATCAATGATCAATAATTGCTATCGACATTGAGTGTAAAGATCTATTCTGCTAAGAGATAATTTCAATACAATGGGATTACTGTAATTTATCATCATCAGAATTCGAACAAACTTTTAATAGATCAAACAATGAAATAGAGGAGGAGAAACAAAAGGCTAAATTTTAGGTACAAATCGTCATTTTTATTCCAAAAGCAGTTTTTTTTCGTGCCATTAAGTTGTGTCGTTGTGTAAATCGGATAAGCACATTCGGGTATTTTGATTGGATATTGAATTTCAATCGCCATCTTCAATTACATCATCATAATCGTGAATAACTGATTACGTAATCATCAATGAACTGTCAATAACGATGAAGTCATGGAAAAACTCGAACTTTCAGGTAGTCCAGCTCCCAAAAAGTTGAAACGGGGAGGATTTTCTTCCATTCTTCTCCTGGTAGTTTTTTCTGGTATTTCCATTTTCACTCGCTCTTCACTTTGAGCAGGGGACTGATTGAGGATTCCACATTTTCCTCGACAACTTTCCCAGTCATGTCGAAAGCAGGGATGTGTTCGTCCAAGTCATCATTGAGCACATAGCAACCCTTCTCGCCCAAGGTGATTAAGGCGGTGCCAACACCCATCTCACGTAATTTCAAAGCCGCTTTTCTAGCATCATTGGCATCATTCACCTGAATACCCGTGAACGATGAGGCCTCTGTTTCATTGGGAGTTGCATAATCTGCGAGAGCAAAGATTTCTAAAGGGACTTCCGTAGCGGGTGCTGGGTTGAGAATGGTTGGAATTCCATGAGCTTTGGCAATCTCCAATCCTCGTTTTACAGCAGGTGAAGAGACCTCAAAGTTAGTCATGAAGACCGATGCCTCAGCGATTCTCGAGGTCGCTTGCTCCACATGCTCTGGGCCAAGTAATCCAGCAGCCCCGATCACGACAATGATCGCATTATTACCGGTCACATCATCAATGATAATATCCGCAGCTCCCGTGTCCTGTTCTTTGGTACGGAAAACGTAATCGGTGTTGACTCCCTCATTGGAATACAAATCAAGAGCGATATTTGCGAAGGCATCTTCACCCAGCATTGCAATGAAGCTCACTTCTGCCCCGGCTCTTTTGGCAGCTACCGCCTGATTAGATCCCTTCCCACCAGGTCCAAGTTTAAATAGAGGACCAATCACTGTTTCGCCCATCACGGGCATTCTTGGTGTCCGGAAAGCGAGATCAGCAACGAAAATACCTAAAATTACGACTGGCTTCATAGATTGCTCTCGAGCTTTTTGAAAATTGTCAGACTACGTTTCCGTCTGGATCCAAGACACCTTTTACCAAGACAAAGCACCCATAGGGTCTCCTCTCATTTCCAGCACAAACAACGGCGTACGCATTGCGTGCTCTCTCGTAAAAGGCAAAGCGTTCAATCGAACCCATTTTCCACTGATCGCCTGAAGTCTCTTTTACGACTCGTTGCATATCCGTGTGACAAGGGACTAACTCATCTGGATTCCCAACGACTTCCATTCTCAACACGGCATGCTCGACAAAGCTATCCAGTGGGAACACGGAGAGAATCGCCCCAGCTGCCTCAGGGATATCAACCCCGTTCATGTTGATCAACTCACCGGTGACAGTATGTGCAGCTACGGAGGCAGATGGGAAATTGCAGTCAGCCAAGATCAATTCATCCCCGTGACCCATAGAACGGAGAATGTAAAGCAGATCAGCACTTAGCAATGGATGAATGTTTTTGAGCATGTTGCCTCCCCAAATAATTTTTTAAGCAATTCAATTAGAAAATACAGATTTAGATCATATTTTTTCAATCAAGCCAATCCCCAATTTTTGAATTCTTCTTGTCGCACATAAGAAACCTGCGCTCCTGAACGCTGGACACTGGCGGCCGCGGCTCGATTTGCTTGCTCTGCTGCTTGCCGCAGATTTTGATGTCTTACCCATTCGGCAGCCAACACCCCCACAAAAGCATCTCCGGCACCAAGGGTACTCACGACCGGTACTTTATAGGCTTGAAGGTGATCGATCCCCTCTGCATTGCACAATAAGACACCCTTTTCTCCCAGGGTGATTAAGACATTTTGACAATGTTTGTGAAGCTGCTGTGCTGCTATTTCTGCGTCTTGAGGATTTTGGATTTCAAGGCCAGTCAAGGCAGAGGCTTCCACTTCATTGACTACTAGCATGTTGATCCAATCCCACCATGACTTAGGAATTTTGGCAGCAGGTGCAGCATTTAAAAGGACAGGCACGTCAAAACTGAGAGCCATTCTTCCAATAGCATCAACTGTTTCAAATGGGATCTCTAGTTGCTGAACCACCAAGCCAATGTCCTTCCAGAAAGTGGGATCTGGTTTAAGAAAATCAGACGTAACATATTCGTTTGCCCTCGAAATCACAACGGCCTGGTAGCGACCAGACTGGTCAACAAAATCAAGTGCTAGGCCTGATCCGATAGGGTGAGTTTGCAGAAGATCCAAATTCACTCCTGCACTAAGCATGGCCTCCCGCAAAATGGTTCCTGCCTCATCTTCACCGAGACAACCAACGAATTGGGTCTGTGTGCCCCACAAAGAGGCGGCAACTGCTTGATTGGAACCCTTACCACCAGGATGCTCTTCATATCTTTGCCCCATGATTGTTGCTCCAACAGCCGGTAACTGATCAACGTAGACCATCCTGTCCAAGTTAGCGGCACCAACAACCAAAACTCGTTTTTTCAGAGTTCCTCCATTGCTTCGAAAGTTTTCAAAATGTCATGATCTGATTGCCAGTTCCCCAATCCTTTAGCTTCTAGATCAGCGGCCTGATTCCACCAACGAGTGCAACGTCGAATGTTGGCTTCTGCCTCACGAACGGGATCTTCATTGATTGGAAAGGTGTCAAAGTACAGGTGCCCATCATATTGAGTACGTTGGAGCCAGAGGAGGCATTCCAGGGTTTGTTGTGGATGAACAGAACCAAGCAGCATCCCGTCTTCGCAGCCTGGACGGACAAAACCATCGTTGAGTTGCATGCCCCAGAGTTTCTTGTGCTTCCCAACCAGCGCCACAGACTGAGCAGGGTTTTCCCCCGCCATCAGGCAGTGACCAAAATCTAGGGTAAGCCCCATGTTCTCACGGTCAACCTCTAGTACCATCAACAATCCAGCCCCTGTGGTGTTCTGTATAAAGTAACGGCGCGGCTCTGTTGGTTTCGGTTCCAAGGAAACTCTAAGCTCAGGAAAGAAATCACAGACTTCGCGGAAACCCTGAACAACGTACTGCCAAAGTTCATTGTAATTTACCTGGAGAGGGTAGTCGTAGCCGTCATAGGCCGGCCAGACAATCAATTCTTTTGCACCGAGCTCCCTTGCCCACTGACCGGCATTCAGAGTCAGCTGGATTGCTTCACGTCGAAGTGCTGCAGCTGGATTCGTGAAAGCGCCCAAGCTGAAATGCTTCGGATATCGTAGACAAACTGCTCCAGTCGATAATCCTGCTTCAGTGAGAGCGATCTTGATTTCAGAGAGTGAATAGCCTTCCAAGTGTTCAGGGTAATTAAAATCAACAAGATCAAGCCCACTAATTGTGCCCTGTCGATGTATCCAACCAATGAGATCTTCTCGGCCTTTCCAAAGTTCGGGCTTTGATTTCATAGAATTGAGACGGGAGGCAAATGCTGGTGGGAGAACTGATGACATGGTAGATGGATTTTGAAGATTAGTTAAAATTTAAGAATTACAGATATCAAAAATACAAATTATCCAATAAGTGGGTTCAATGAACTGAAACAAGCCTTTTCAAAACCGCTCTAAGTGTTTTACAGACCTGTCTTAGGCTAAAGCTATGATAGTAAAGATACCTAATTCCATGGGCAAGCAGGTTGAAACTTGAAATTCTCATTAGAGAAGAGTTTTGTAATAGCTCTTGTTTATTCGTCAAAGCATCGCGGATAGCAAGTTTTGTTGGAGTTTGGTAGTTTGAGAAAGTTTCTACCGAGCTTGCCAGATAATCCCCATACGAGAGGTTCGCCATGAAACGACTGTTGCCAATTTTGATTGCTTCTATTTTTAGTGCATCTGCACTCCTCGTGGCTGGTTCGGTTCAAGCCGCGGATTTCACTCTCAAGCTGCACCATTTATTAGGTCCAAAAGCTCCAGCGCAGACGCAAATGCTGGAACCATGGGTAAAGAAGGTGGAAGAGTTGTCAAAAGGAAGAGTCAAAATTGATATCTACCCCGCAATGTCCTTGGGAGGCAAGCCGCCTCAATTGGTTCGACAAGTCCGGGATGGTGTGGTTGATCTGATCTGGACAGTCAATGGGTACACACCGGGCTTGTTCCCACGTACAGAGGTCTTTGAACTACCTTTCATCCATACGAATGATCCTGTGGCCACCAATCTTGCCATGCGTGAGATGTTTGAGGATTACCTTGCGGAAGAATACCGCGGTATGAAAGTGATGTTTCTGCATGTCCACCAAGGGCAGGCGATCCATATGGTTGACAAGGTAATCCGCAAGCCCAGTGACTTTCAGGGCACCAAGATGCGTATCCCCACCAGAACAGGTGCCTGGGTTTTAGAAGCAATGGGAGCGGCGCCAGTCTCCATGCCAGTACCAGACTTTCCACAGGCTCTCTCCAAGAAAGTGGTGGATGGAGGCTTGATTCCCTGGGAAATCATTCCACCGTTGAAGCTCCAAGATATGACGAAGTACCAGATTGAGGGTGAGAATATGACCCGCTTTGGTACAACGACCTTCCAGGTGTCCATGAATCAAGGGACATGGGATAAGTTGCCCAAAGATCTTCAGGACGTTTTCCTGCAAGCCTCCAACGAAGCTTGGGTCAGAGAAGTTGGCGAAGTGTGGCACCGTACTGACCTGTTTGGCATCGGTGTGGCGACCAAAGCAGGGAATGAGCACATCACATTGAGTGCTGCAGAAACTGCTGAGTTCAAGAAAGCGCTGGAGCCTGTTGTCGATCGCTGGGTCAAAGAAGTCAGTGATTCTGGTATCGACGGTAAGAGTCTTGTCAGCAAGGCCCGAGAACTGGTCGCCAAGTATTCCAAGTGACGGCTCAGATTTCTGAAGATTTTCCAGGGCTTCCAAGATGGTAAAATGGGCCTCGAAACTGATTGTGGGTTGGGCCCTGTTTGGAGGTGTGATTTTGTTGCTGCTGGTGATAATGACCACCTACAGTGCAGCAGCGGGTTTCTTGATTGCCACTCCCTTTCCTGGGGATTTTGAACTCACTGAAATGGGAGTGGCAGTCGCTTCCTTTGCGTTCCTTCCTTACTGCCAACTGACCTTCGCAAATGTTTCTGCGGATGTCTTCACGGCTAAAATGAAACCTGCAAAAGTTCGATTTTTAAGCCGAGTTGGCTCTTTGGTGGCCGCAGCCTTCAGCATTCTGTTGATCTGGCGAATGTACGAAGGATTGCTGGATTACCAGATGTACCTAGAGACTACGACAATCTTACAGGTACCGATCTGGTATGCGTTTGTCCCTTCAATTTTCTCTCTTCTTCTTCTCCTGTTGGCCGCTCTCATCACGTTTATTCATCCGGATGGAGTACCCGAACCATCTTTAATCCCCCAGTAACGCCTCAACCATGTCATACGAACTACTCGTCGGATTGGCTGGCCTTTTGGGGCTGTTATTCTTGATCGCACTGCGGATACCGATTGCGTATGCGATGATCGTCACTGGCGGAATTGGCGTGACAATCCTGAACGGGCCACTGATCTTCATGTCTCAATTGAAGGATCTGGCCTACATTCAATTTTCCATCTATGACCTCTCTGTGGTCCCCATGTTTGTGCTGATGGGAAATTTGGCAACCAAGGCGGGTCTATCA
>CAJXNF010000172.1 GCA_913056375.1 uncultured Pseudomonadota bacterium
CGAACGCTCAGTCAGGCTGGTGCGCAATTATTAGCCATTCCCGCAGCTTTCACACGCCCTACCGGAAAAGCCCACTGGCATACGCTACTGCGAGCTCGAGCCATTGAAAATGGTTGCTTTGTGATTGCTGCGGCTCAGTGTGGCGAACATCCAGATGGCCGAGCAACCTATGGCCATAGCCTGATCATCTCTCCCTGGGGAGAAATTCTGGCAGAGGCTGGAGAGACTCCTTGTAATCTCTACGGGACAATTTCATTGACGGAACCAGAACGAGTCCGTTATAAGGTACCCGCATGGCAACACCAACCCCAGTTTCGTCTGACCTCCTGCTAAGCTCTGCCGATGCGCTTCAGCGATGATTTTGTTCGTGAGGTAGTCAATCGTACTGACCTCGTCCAGTTAATGGAAGAACGAGGTGTCGCTCTACGCCGCACAGGTAGCACCTTCAAAGCCTGCTGTCCTTTCCATTCTGAAAAGACCCCATCCTTCAACGTCAATCCGCAGCGCGGCTTCTTTCATTGTTTTGGCTGCGGAACTAGCGGTGATGCCATTCGTTTTCTGATGTTGTTCGAACGCTTGACCTTTGCCGAAGCGGTCACCGACCTCGCCAACAAGGCAGGCGTAGAGTTGCGTCACGAAGGTAAATCGGATCAGCGCAAACCTGACCAGGAAGCTGGTCTGCATGCTTTACAACTCGCTAGCGACTTCTATCAACAACAACTGCAAGGACCAACTGGACAAGATGTTCGTGCATACTTAGATCAGCGTTATGTCCCGGCAGAATGGCAGGAACGCTTTCAGCTTGGCTTTGCTCCAGATGATTGGCAGCGACTTCACCAGTATCTCCTTGCCCAAAAAATTCCTGCTCAGATTCAAGAGCAGTGCGGGCTAGTCAAAATGGCAGAACAGCAAGAGCGTCGCTACGATCGCTTTCGCAACCGACTGATCTTTCCCATTCGGGATGCTCGGGGACGTTGTATCGGCTTTGGGGGTAGGGTCATCCGTAGCGAAGATCAACCGAAGTATTTGAATAGTCCTGAGACCCCATACTACCGTAAAAGCCAGGTCCTCTACGGTCTTTACGAAGGCTTGGAAGCGATTCGTCGGAGTCGGGAACTGATCTTTGTGGAGGGGTATCTGGATGTAATCCGGATGCATCAGTACGGCTTCGCCCAGGCAGTCGCTACTTGTGGGACAGCGTTAACTCCTGAACACCTGCAGCTGATTCGACGCCACGCCAACTCGGTGGTCTTACTGTTCGATGGTGACGCTGCAGGTCAAAAAGCAGCTTTGAAGAATTGTCAGTTGTTTCTGCCTGTTCCCCTCGACACCTACATCCTAACACTCCCTGAAAACGAAGATCCTGACAGCTTTTTACAGAATAAAGGTGAAGAAGCGTTCTCCAAGTTGTTAGCGAAGAAGCAACCTCTTTTAGAGTATTTGATCAGGCAAACTTTGGCAAAATATCCTGAAACTGTCCCTGGACGTCAGGAAGCACTTCGTGAGTTACTCGTCGCAGCTCAGCCGATTCCGAAACTTGAACAGCGCCAGATGGTTTGGGTGCAAATTGCGGAGGCACTACGTCTACCCAACGAAACAGTTTTTGCTGCAGCAAAAACCTTGACAAATTTCTCACAGAATAATAGTTTATTTGGTTCTTCAAATTCTGTGATTCGTCAATCACCGCATTCACCAGACGAGCGGTTTTTGCTGCAAGCGTTGCTGACCGAGGCTCAATTGATGTCTCTCGCGAAGCAGTTTTTGCGTCCAGAAGATTTCCGACACTCCCTCTACCGGCAACTGTATGAACAACTGTTGCAGCTCCCAGACGACGCATCTAGCGCCCACCTTCCACAACAATTTGCCAAGGAGCAACCAGAGTTAGCACGGGAATTGGCGGCCTTGTACGCCACCGACTTCTTGCACGAACATCTTGAGTCTCAGTTCCGTCTCTCTCTGCGCCGTCTCAAGGAACGTCACCTGCGAGAATATCGCCAGGAACGCTTGCAGTTGGTAGCGCCCAACTCAACAGAACATGCACTGTTGGGACGCACCTTACGTCAGATGGAAGAAGAGTTGAACCGCATTTTCAAACCTCGCTAAGTGTGAGCCCATGAACGCAAATGCCCACTCCTCCTCGCAAGCCCAAGCCGAACAAAAAATTTTGGACAAGGTAATCCGCGAACTGATCGCGGAAGGACGCGACAAAGGATTCGTCACTCTTGACGAAATCAATGCTCAAATCAGCAGTACCACAACCCCTGAACAGTTGGAGCGCATCCTCAACGTTCTCTCTGATATGGACATTGAGGTCCTTGATTCAAGTAAAAATGTCAGCCTTGGAAAGCGGGAAAGCAGCAATGACATGGACTTTGAGCCTGCAGAGGAATTGGATCTGGAGCCGGGAGTTGACAACAACACTGATGACCCCGTACGCATGTATCTGCGCGAGATGGGTGGTATTGAACTGCTCACCCGGGATGGAGAGGTTTCGGTTGCTCGGCAGATTGAGGAAGGCCATCAGGAGTTGATCGAAATCTTTGTAGAATCCAATCTTGTCCTGCTCCATCTGTTTGATGTCGCCAAGAAATTGCGCTCTGAGAAACTGCGTGCTCGTCATATCATTTCAGGACTCGATGAAGACGACAATGTCATAGAAGATGAATCCAAGGCAACACGAGAACTGATCCAGAACTTGGATCGAGCCCGAGAAGACTATGACATTGTCGTTGGCCTTCGGCAACAATCCCAGGAGCAAGAACTGACCGAGGAAGAACAAGCCCTGATGACCACGCACAAGCAGAATTACCAGAACATAATTCGCAGTATCAACTTCAACTCTCGGCAAATCGACAACATGTGCAGCTTGATGTTCAAGCACAAGGGCAAGATCGATTTGACCTATCGTCAATTGGATCGATATCGGCAAAATCTGGTTCTTGATTTGGAAGCTGCCGACAAACTCTTTGCAGAGTGGGAACGAGCCCATGAAACTGAGAATGAAGAGCAAGAAGCTCCGATTCGAAAGCAGATTGAAGAGCGAGCCAAACAGCCTTTCAATATCGCCCGACGTGTCTACGAGAAAATACAGGCTTGCCGACAGCGGATTGCGACGATGACTGAGCGCACTGCACTAGACTGGGACGCCTTCCAATTGGAAGTAAAGAAATTGCGGCAAGCCGAGCGCAACGTGAAGTTTGCCAAAAGCCAGTTGGTGGAAGCAAACCTTCGACTCGTGATCAGCATCGCCAAGAAGTATACAAACCGTGGTCTACAGTTTCTGGATCTGATTCAGGAAGGAAACATTGGGCTGATGAAAGCCGTGGACAAGTTTGAGTATCGCCGGGGCTACAAGTTTTCAACCTATGCCACCTGGTGGATCCGTCAGTCGATTACCCGAGCGATTGCTGATCAGGCAAGGACCATCCGTATTCCTGTGCACATGATCGAGACCATCAATAAGCTCTCCCGCACCTCTCGTTCCCTGATTCAAGAGTTTGGGAGAGAACCAACACCAGATGAGCTGGCCGAGCACATCGGCATGCCGCTTCACAAGGTGCGAAAGGTTCTCAAGATCGCCAAGGAACCAATTTCCCTCGACACGCCTATCGGGGACGATGAAGATTCGCAACTCAAGGACTTCATTGCTGATGAAAAAGCCAGTAATCCATCAGACGCGACCACGAAGGCAAATTTGGGAGACCTGACGCGGACTGCCTTGGGAACCCTCACTCCACGAGAAGAAAAGGTGCTGCGCATGCGCTTTGGGATCGATGAAGTCAAGGATCACACCCTTGAAGAGGTTGGACAGGACTTTGACGTAACACGGGAGCGAATTCGCCAGATTGAAGCCAAGGCACTCCGCAAGTTGCGCCATCCGACACGGAGCAAACTACTCAAATCCTTCCACGAAGGTTGAAATGGAGTTGACGCATCGTCCACGGCGCTTACGTCGGAATGCTCCAATTCGGTCTTTGGTACGGGAAACCTTGCTGGCTCCTCAGCAGCTGATCTATCCACTCTTCGTCGCCGAAGGGAAAGGACTGCGTGAGCCAATCAGTACCATGCCGGGTCAGCATCGACTTTCTGTGGATGAATTGGTCAAAGAGTGCCAAATGGCATACGAACTGGGAATTGGTGCTGTCAACCTGTTTGGTTACTCCACAGAAAAGGACGACAAGGCTACCAAGGCTTACGATCCAAATGGACTAGTGCAACGAGCTATTCGGGCAATCAAGGCTGCGCTGCCCGATCTTTGTGTTCAGACTGATGTTGCTCTTGACCCCTATACTATCCATGGCCACGATGGCTTGGTGGTGGGAGAAGAGATCGTCAACGATGAGACTGTCGAGGTCCTTTGTAGGATGGCAGTTTCTCATGCTGAAGCTGGAGCCGACTGGATTGCTCCCTCCGACATGATGGATGGTCGAGTAGGCGCAATCCGTGAAGCACTGGACGCTTCTGGGTTTGAGCAAGTTAGCATCTTGGCTTACACCGCAAAGTACGCATCCTGCTTTTATGGTCCCTTCCGAGGAGCTCTGGATTCAGCACCTAAAAAGGGTGATAAGAAAACTTATCAGATAGATCCCGCAAACTGGCGTGAGGCCCTACGAGAAGCCGAGCTGGACATCTCCGAGGGAGCCGACGTGATCATGGTCAAACCTGCCTTGGGCTACCTCGATGTAATCACCCGTCTGCGGGAAGCCTTTGATGTGCCAATTGCCGCCTACAACGTCTCCGGCGAATATGCGATGATCTGTGCTGCTGCAGAAAAAGGCTGGATTGACCAGGAGCGTGCCATGATGGAAGCTCTGCTCTCAATTCGTCGAGCCGGAGCTGACATGATCCTCACTTACTTTGCTCCTGCTGCTGCGCGGTTACTTCAGCAGCAAGTCCACTCCTTTTCTTGAGTCCTCGCACTTTTCAACTCTTTCATCGGCCAAACTTGCCCTTGTCTAAGGAACGCTGGGGCATGTTGGCCGTTCTCAGTTCCGCTTTCCTGCTATACCTACACACAGTTGTCATGCGCTGGGGACAAGAAGCTGTACCGGCCCTGACTTCCAATTTCTATCTCTTTGTCCGCTTTTTGCTCGGCTGGATAATTATCTCCTGTGTCTTGTACCGAGTTCGAAGGCTCCCCAAAATAGAAGATAGAGGCTGGGTTGCCCTTCGTGCTATTGCCAACCTGCTCTCTGTTTTCTGCTTCTACCAAGCCGTTCAAGAGACTGGACTGGCTGAAGCCAATATTCTCAACATGACCTATCCAGTTTTTATCGTTGTGCTCAGTTGGTTGGGTCTAGGAGAACGGGACTGGCTGGCCTCTGGACTAACCGTTATTGCCTTTGTTGGCATTGTGCTGGTGATGTTTCCAGGAGAGTTTTATTGGCAGAAGGGTAATTTTTGGGGGATTGCCTCAGGATTCATTGCTGCTTTTGGCATGCTCGCACTCAATCGAGCCAGACAACGCAATTCAGCCACAGATCTGTTGTTTTACGTTTTTGGCACGGGAGCTTTGATCTGTCTGATAGGGTTCTATCAAGAGTTTTTCTGGCCAAGCTGGCTGGAAGCCCAATACCTGTTTGGTAGTGCAGCGCTTAGTTTTATTGGTCAATATGCTCTTACGCTAGGATTCCGCTATGTGACTCCCGTGGAAGGAAGCATTATCTCTTCAACACGTATCCTGATTGCCGCAGCCCTAGGCCCCGTCCTACTTGCAGGAGAAGTGCTTTCACTAGGTGGCTGGGTGGGGGCTGCACTGATTTTTCTTGCCAATGTTTTGCTGGCTCATCGCCTTTGGCAAGCTGCTGATAAACAGACAAGTCTATGAAAGATTTTGCTCACAACATTCTAGATCATCTGCCTTCGGCATTACTCGTTTGTGATCAGCGTGGACAGGTCATTTATGCCAATGAAGCAGCCTCCAGACTCTGGCAGAAAGACCCACAAAAACTCTGCAAAAAGCCTTTTGATCTACTTTTTCTAGGTGATGAAACCCTTCTGTCTAAGCTTTATCAAGCTTTACGGCATGGGAAAGAATTCAATGCAAAAGAGTATCAGATTGATGCCCCAAATCTTCGACAAGGAATCTTTGAGCTTAGCATCAGTCCGGTCTACGAAGATGGCAAAATCGTTAGTGCTCTCATCACCCTCTATGACATATCAGCGCAGCGCGACAAGCAGGAGAGGGAGCAGCAGCTACATCTCAACAACGCAATCGGGATGTTGGCCTCCTCGATGGCTCATGAAATCCAAAATCCTCTCGGTGGCATCAAGGGGGCTACCCAGTTACAAATGAGAGATTTGGAGGAGTTGGGGATCTCCACAGAGCCTTCGGAGATGGTTTTGGAAGAAATCAATCGAATTGAGCGACTGTTGGAAGAGTTGCTT
>CAJXNF010000173.1 GCA_913056375.1 uncultured Pseudomonadota bacterium
GACATGCTATCAGCATTTAATTTTTTGAAAGCATTCTTCTTCAGAAGATTAAACCGGCCTCCATCGGCAAATAAACTGCAAGTCTAATTTTTTAAAAATCAACTGTAAAAATCTTCTCCTATCCACAAACTTTCTTTCTTTATCTCAAGATCATTGCATTGACGGTTTCCGTCACAAAACTACTCCGAACAATCAATGAAAACCGCGATTGAAGCCGCAAAAAAATTAGGAATTTCTAGCGATGAATTTGAGAGAATCGTCAGGGACTATCGAATCAAGCTCGTTTCCGATGGCAATCAGCAGTTGATCCAAAAAGAAGACTATCAACATCTAAAAGGTTTGTTGAAAAAACAAACCCAAGTAATTTATTCCACTGAAACTAAACATGAAAAAGAGGAAAATCTTCAAGACGCGCAATCGGCAATTGATCTTGGACAACAGGATTTATTGATCAGTGAATTACGCGATCAGATTGGCTTTCTAAAATCTCAGGTAAAAGCAGAGCGGGCCCAAAATACGGAGTTAATCGAACAAGTCAGTCAGTGGCAAAAACTGATGATGAACTTTCAGAGTGAAAATCTCAAACTCCGACAAGAAATTGAAAAATACAAAAAAAATATTTCGAATAATCTAGTGTCGACCTCAATGTCGGAGGTAAGTGCTGATGAATTGGCCAGTGGTCAATTGTATTCGGGAGAAAAATTAAACGGATTTCACGTAAATGAACAACTGGAGTCCCAACAAACGAATGGTGCACAAGCTATTATTGAGAATTTACTCAGAAAAACTTTCCCTTGGGGAATGCCCTCTCGGCTACCTTCAAATGTGAAGCAGGAATTGTCTAGTCATCTTGCAGAACAGGGACTAGGGATCAGCGACTCTCGGCTGAACTCGATCGTTAGTAGCATTCGCAAAAATTGGTAGTTAATCTAATTTTTCCAACTCATCGTCAAAGGAGGGACCGTTAATTCTTTTCCCATGAGAAAAAATTAATGGGAAAAAAAGATGAAATGATTATCATAGCGTCACGTCAGTACCATCACTAATGGATAGTGAATAAAATACTGCAGGTATGCATCAAACATTGGAGTTAAAGATGATTACACTGACCCAACTTACTCAAGATCTACAGATTGGGAAGTCCAAGCTGTATCGTCTGATGAAGGAATTGGAGATCAATCCTCATCAGGATGGTCGACGAAGACTTCTGGACGAAGAACAATTCCAAAAAATCCAGCAAGCAATTTCCTGCCAAGAAGATTCGACTTCCACTCCAAAAATCCGAAAAGGCAAAGCAGATCAAGAGTCAGCTCGACAGATCATTGCTTTGCAAGAGGAGTTATCATCTCTGAAAAAGCAGGTGGAAGTGTTGACCCTGGAAAAGTCGGAATTGTTAAAGACTCTGGAGTTGGAGAAGCAGATCTCTCAGCGTACCGAGCAAATGATTGGTACCCTCTCCGCAGATATTCAGACACTTCGAAAGGAAGTGGAGGGATTACTCCTCCACAATAGTGCGCCAAGTAGGGTCAATGCTGATATTCCAACACCATCCCCTGCCGATCATGTCACGCCTCAGGAAATGGAAGTGATTCAGCAAGGATTGAGTGACCCCATTCCCCAGGAGAGTGAAAAAGAAAAAGGAGGATTTGGTATTGGATTGTCTGTAATTGCGGCTTGTGCCTTCTTGTTTTGGTTGGCCATCACGAGCGAAGAGGGTAGCCAATGGCTTCCTTCGATGCAGGAAAAGGTAGCCAAAGCACTGCAAATTTCAGAATCCAATCGCTAGACAACCCGAATTACGAGAAATCTGAAGAGAAGCGAATCTCTTTGGATGGTTCATTGTTGAGGAGTCTTGGGAAACCATTGGTGTTGGTCAAGATCCTTTAGCCACTTGGCTGAAGAGTCTCCAAAAATGTGTTTTTTGGGAATCAATTCTTCACGCTGCTTCAGAAATCCGGTGCGCAGATTGAACACAGTCTTGTTCAGGTCTGTTGCGTAGAGGCTGGTTCCACATTCTCCACAGAATGCCTGAATCCTCGGATTTCCACTTTCGGCAATCTTCGTGTATTCCTTGGGATCCCCATCAATTTGGGTACTTTCCGCCTTGGCTACCACAACAGTTCGAAAAGGACCCCCGCCAAACATCTGACAATCTGTGCAATGACAGGCAGTAGCTGTATTTGGATCTACCTCCGCAGTGATTGAAATCTTGCCACAATGGCACTTGCCTTCGATTTTCATTCGCAACTTCCTTTCATATTGCTTCTGAATCTGTTCTCAATTCCCAAAAATAAAGCCTACGTAATTGCTTACCTAGATATTGTCAACATACGCTTTGCTTTGAATGCCCCAACAAAAATGAGTAGGTTCATGAACACAGCAACCCATGCTGAAGTATTGTAACTTCCAGTTATTTGTTGAGAAATTCCATAAAAAGCTGGACCAATGGCACTGGCAAAAATGACAACCCCCATAAAGAGACCTGAGATGGCGCCAAGGTGTTTCCGACCATAAAATCTTGGCCAGGTTACCACAGAAAGGCATCCCCATACTCCACCCTGAATGCCATAGCCAATCATCACCAAAACCCTTCCAATTGTTTCGTGTAAATATAACATTCCGAAACTCCCTAGGCCGAGCGACAACACAAGTACCATCAGCAGATATTTCAGAGGAATGCGATCACTCAACCAACCGGAAGTAAAATTTGTGATCACACTGATGATTGAAATCGGCAGGAAGATCGAATAGATGGCAGATCGATCCAGGCCCGCTATTTCTCCAATAGAAGCAATGTGAAAGGTGAATCCTGTGATGATGAGTGAGGAAGACGCCATCCCCAGAGTAAAGATCCAAAAGGTAAAACTCTTACGAACTTCTTCAAGTGGTAGGTCTTTCGCAGTAGTGTTTTGGGGTGAACCTGGATTGGAATCAATATCCCCCAACTTTTGAGGGGGCGAGCCGTCCATTTCCAATCCACAGTCTTCTGGCTGATCTCTGAAAAACAACCAACCGAGGAAGGCCGTACCTAAGCCACAGATGATTGCTAAGATCACCATACTGCCAAGGTAACCTTGCTCTAGAATTAGCGTGTTCAAAAGAAGGGGTGCTGAAGAGAAACCAAAGGAGACAAAGACACCGTTGATGCCTGTCACTAACCCACGTCTGCGGTCAAACCACTTTGACAAGGCAAAGCGACTAACCATGGTCATCAACCCCTGTCCAAACTGACGTAAGAGTAAGAAGATCAACGAAAGGATGACAAAACTAACTACGAACGGAGAAAGCCAGGATAACTGGTTCAAAAAAGCTAACAGGCCCTCCGTATTTTTTAGAAGAAAGAGAGCAAATGCCAACCCCAATCCGGCAAAGATGATCATGATCCTTGATCCCCAAAGGTCCAATAATTTTCCTCCGTATGGAATCAGTAAGCTACTCCCAACAGTACCAAGCATGTAAGCAATGCTCAGATCGAGACGGCTCAAATTTGATACACTGAGCAAATGCTCCGTAAATACTCCGACTCCAATCGTTTGACCCGGTATACTCGCAAGCATTCCAAAGGTTGCAACTACTAGAATCCACCAGCCATAAAAGAATGGAAATTTCTTTGGTTCAAAAGGGAAACTCGGCTTGAACAATCTATTCAAACCCTCCTTTTTCAATAAATTCATTCAACTCGTATGTTCAACTCAACCAAGTAATAAGGCCACCTACTCCATTTCAGCAACAATTTGACCTTCTTGAGGGATCTAGAGAGGTAGTAAAAGTGCTTCCAAAAATTCTATTTGTTGAGTGAACAACTGCTCCTCAATGCGAACTCCTATCGCATTTTATAGAAGAACGTTTTCTTCAAAAACCCGACGACAATCCATCTCAAAATCCAAGCCAATCACAGGGGGTCGGCAATTGTACCAGGTGATGCCGTGCTCAAGGACTTTCCGTTCACTCATTTCTTTGACAAGGACATGATGTGCATCATAAACGGTGTATAACTGAACAGCGGTTGTGGAGGACCAACCGCTCTGGAAGAAAGACATTCTGCGTTCCATCTCTCCAAGAACAAATTCTGCTTTTGAGCGGATTCCACTCGCGCTGATATCTCCATGACTGATAGCAACATCCGCATAGTTTCCTTTGCCCTCGGGGGCTTCTCCAGAGCCAGCAATGACAAATGACTGTTCATTGGCTTCGGCTTCCACTGTGTAACAAAAAGCGTGAAAGGATGGTGAATCCGGAGCATTGACGGCTGGACAGACATTGGAACGAGCGACAGGATTGTCGTTTCCTTTCATAATCTGCCAATCCCTGAGGGTATTCGCATAATTCCGATTAAATTCTTCAAAACCAGCCTGGGTAAACTGTCCTGGTGATCTCAGCTCGCACGCACAAAATGATGTTTTGGGTCTGCCTGCTTGTTGAAGATGAGTCGCAATTCTCTGAAATCCAATCTCCATCGGAACAGGCTGCATAAATCTCACACGAACAATTTGGAAGCCTGGCAAGGATGATACGCCACCAGAATACTGCATGACCCCTGGGATATATTCGTATCCACCTTTTTTCATTTCTTTAGTTTTCATTGATTACCTCAAGCTTGTTGCTGCTGAATTTCAGAGAGACGATTTTTTCACTTGCTCTGAAAAAGTTGACCCTAATCTTCTTTGCGAAATTGTGGATCCAGAGGCACCTGATATCCGTGAACTAAGCGGTTAGTTTCATTGGCCATCCCCACTACCGCCATCAACTCTCCAAACATTTCATCCGTCATGCCTTGTTTTCTTGCTGCCGCAGTGTGGGAATGAATGCAGTACTCACATCCGTTGCTAGCACTCACCGAGACATAGATCAGTTCCTTGGTCAGTGAATCCAGAGCCCCAGGAGCCATCACCTCCTTCAAGCTTTCCCAGGTTCGTTTGAGTGTTGTTGGATGATTGGCCAGGCATTTCCAAAAATTATTCACATCAGGAATTTTCCGTAAATTCTTGATATCATCGAAAACTTCTTTGACTTCTTTCGATGCCTGTTCGTATTGAATTAAATCAACATGCGCCATTTTCTGTACCTAAACTTATGAAAATTGAGGATCAATCCACTTAGAACCAAGTGATCAATCTACTGCCTAGATGAACACCCAGTGATAATTTTAGTTGAAGACCAGGATACCCTTTAGAAGCGGATCAAAGTCGATTTTTGCGAAAAAGCCGATAACTTTCATCGTGGAATTTTTGGTTGAACATCTTGCATCTTAGGAAAGCTTCCAGTCTGTTGATTGTCACTTCAATAACCAAATTTAAACCAAAAGATTCTGGAGAGAAAATGCAGTTAAATTTAAAAGGCAAAGTCGCGATGGTTGCCGCCTCAAGCAAAGGCCTAGGATTCGGAATTGCCCAGGAATTGGCTCGTGAAGGTGCAAAATTGTCGATTGGCAGCAGATCAAAAGACGGAATTGAAGCAGCAGCCAAAAAGTTACGAGAGGAAACCCAGGCAGATGTTTTGAGTTCAATTCTAGATGCATCCAACAACCAAAGTATCCAAGATTGGACCAAAAGAACAACCGATCACTTTGGCGGAGTAGATCTGCTGGTGGTCAATGCAGGAGGGCCTCCTCCGGGCAAATTTATGGAGTTTACGGATGAGAATTGGCAAGCGGCTTTCGATATGAACCTGATGAGCGCGGTTAGAATGATTCGTCAGGTTATTCCATCGATGGAATCTCGTGGAGGTGGTTCCATTCTTACAGTGACCTCTTCTTCAGTGAAGGAACCAATTGATGTTCTAATTCTTTCAAACGTTATGCGCTCCGGGGTAACAAGCCTCGTAAAGAGTTTATCGCTACAGCTAGCTCCCAAAAATATTCGAGTAAACAACCTAATGCCTGGACGAATTGATACTGATCGTGTGCGCTCCATCGATGAAAATCAGGCGAAAGCAGCTGGCATTTCTGTGGAAGAACGTAAGGCCCAGAGCCAGGCAACCATCCCGCTTCAAAGATATGGCACAATCGATGTTGGAGTGAAAAAGTTGAACACACTGCTGTTACGACGTTTGTCGCGTAGTTTGATGCGAACCAAACTACGTATCCTTACGGTCGTATTGCTCATCACCATCTCGGTCTATGCCGGTATCGTGTTTTCTGAGCATTCCAGAAACGCTGACCGCGTCTACGACGATTTCTATGCAGAAACCAACTTTGCAGACTTGATGGCAACAAGTTACGATATCGAACACAAGGACAACCTGACAAGTGCCTGTTCATCGATTGAACACAACAGTTGTGAGGCAAGTTTGATCCTCACTGGTCAGTCAAAAACGGATACAGATTGGATAGCATCAAAATTCTATGGCATTGAACAAGGACAGGTCAACACACTGTGGAA
>CAJXNF010000174.1 GCA_913056375.1 uncultured Pseudomonadota bacterium
GGGCCAGGAAGCGCTGGGTAAAACAAAAGGGATGATAGCAGGTGACGTAGCTTTACTTGAAAATCTTCGGTTTCACCTTGAGGAAGAAGCAAATGATTCCGAGTTTGCCGAGCAACTTGCTGCGCATGCAGAAATTTATGTGAACGACGCCTTCTCTGCGGCTCATCGAGCCCACGCTTCAACCCATGCGATCAGCAAGTTTCTGCCAGCATATGCTGGCCCTAGTATGGTAGCTGAACTGGAAGCACTTCAAGCTGCGCTTGGTGATCCCAAACGTCCAGTTGCAGCCCTGGTTGGTGGTGCAAAAGTGTCCAGTAAAATCGATGTGCTCCAGCACTTAGTGCCACGCATGGATAAGCTGATCATTGGTGGTGGAATGGCAAACACCTTTCTTCTCGCTCAGGGAATGAACATTGGGAAATCCCTAGCTGAAGCAGATTTAGTAGAAACCGCTAAGGCTATTTTAGGAAAGGCGAAGGAGTGCGGCTGTGAGATTTTACTGCCAGTTGATGCAGTTGTCGCGAATGCTCTGAGCGCTGACGCGCTTTCCCAAACGGTGCATGTTGACAATGTGGCAGAAGATCAGATGATTCTGGATGTCGGACCAGACTCGATTGAACTGTTCAACAATCATCTTGGGGAATGCCAAACTCTGCTTTGGAACGGGCCACTAGGTGCTTTTGAAGTCAATCCCTTCGGCAAAGGCACTTTTGCGGTCGCCAAGCAAGCTGCCAAATTAACAAAGGCAGGAAAATTACTTACGGTTGCGGGAGGTGGCGATACTGTTGCGGCACTCAATGTAGCAGAAGTGACAGCATCCTTCAGTTACGTTTCGACAGCAGGTGGTGCTTTTTTGGAGTGGCTGGAAGGTAAGGAACTTCCTGGAGTTAGTGTGTTGTTCGAATCATAATTGTAAAGCAACGGCTGGGAATTGGAAGATATTCCCAGTCTGAAATTTTTTTAACATCATTAACTTAGTGATTTTTCATCTCGGTATAATTTCCAAGTTCTTCTAGCCCATTTTTCATCGAAACCACGCTTCTCCGCTTCAATAATCCACTCAACTTCTGAGCCTATCAGGAGTGTTCTTACCATTTCATCAACATCCCAGTCCTCAATTTGTTTTTCACCTTTGAGCCATTCTGGTAGCCAACTGGATGAATCCATTTTCTACTTACATTGCTATTGGTTTTCTGCAATATGTTGCTGTCGATTTTGAAAGAAAATAGTTTAACGGTACTTGCGCAGCAGCTACAAGATTACCTAGGAACTTCGATGTTTGATGGGAAATCTTCCACAAGGGTAATCTTTTAAAGCTCATCCAGATAATCAAAGCAAATGATTCAGGTGAGATGGTTCTCATGAAAAATAACGTGTTCCAGCCTGAGAACGGGATAGATCTATTCATTTACGGAACACTTTTACCCGGTTGTAGGCTTGAGAAAAAAATTATCGGTTGTTCACGAAGAGGCCCAGTACTCTTAGAGGGCGCTGAGCTATATGACTTGGGTACGTATCCAGGGATGGTTCTTGGAAGAGGTACTGTGGTTGGAGAATGGATTACAGTTTCTCCAGATGGATTGATCTTGTTAGATAAAATCGAAGGCTATCAGAGTGCCCTTGCAGCAGAGGATTGTCCCTACCTACGTAGACAAGTTGAAGTCACAAGATTTGCGGATGGCCAACGGGTCAGATTACAAAGTTATCTCCTGAATCAGGATCCCAAGGGACTTGCTCGGATCAATCATGGATGCTATCGCCGTCATCTAGTTGAAAGACAAACATCTGGGAATTGGATTCTGGCATACGGTTCAAACCTCAGCACCGCTCGTCTTGAGGAAAGAGTTCGAAAACTTGATAGAGCTAGGTCAGGTTGGATCCCGGAATTTCGATTGGTTTTCAACAAACAATCTAGAACTGACAATCAACACACCGCAGCAAATATTCAATTTGACCCAACTGCTTGTACACCGGCAGTAGCATGGTGGTTGGAAAGCAATCAGATCTCTGAATTGGACCGCTATGAGGGAGTCCCAAATCATTATTTACGAATAGTAGTGCCTTTTGTGGATCGGTCTCATCCAAACGAAGTGGAGTATTTGCAGGGATATGTCGCTCACCCAGATCAACTCTTGAGCGGACGGCCTTCGGAGAAATATCTGAGTTACCTAAAGATCGGTTATCAAGAGCATGGCTTGGATTTACTTGAAATAAAGGATCAGTCATTTGCTAAAGCTGATTGATGGATTATTTTCAAAACACCCAGACCTTTCAAATTTCATCTCAACTTTGAGAATTCACTGAAGTCTAACTTCCGTCATGATCCCTCTCTATATCTGGCCACTATTTGCGCTGGCATTAGTTGCGATTAGTAGTGCTGGTTTAGTTTTTCAGGAATTAGGAGAAGTCCCTCCATTGCTCCGTGCATCTTGGAGGATGCAAGCAACTTCTCTGGTACTACTGCCTCTCTTTCTATGGCAGTGGCAGTTGCTCAGAAAATTACAAATCAGCCTCCAAGATATTTTGATTTTACTGGGCTCAAGCGTTTGCTTGGGGATGCACTTTGGTTTTTGGGTGTGGTCACTTGACCACACCAGTCTTGTTCACAGTTTGCTGTTCGTAACGAGCCATCCACTGGTGATTGTTGCTCTGATGCCGATCTTGGGACAACATCTCCGCAAAGGACATATTTGGGGAACAGCACTGGGTGTTTTGGGAGCCTTGATTACCCTGAAGGATACGGAGGATAGCGGAACAGTCACTCTAATCGGGGATCTGGTAGCGATCGCGGGGGCAGTAGCTGTGGTTGGTTATTTCTATGCGGGACACCACCTGCGTTCAAAGAGACAATGGCCAATCTTTGTCTATGCTCTACCAGTCACGATGCTCGCCGGTATTTGGCTGGGTTTGGCCTCTTGGGCCTGGGAGGAGTCTGTTGCGCCTTTCTCTTCTAATTGGGGATGGTTTGGCTGGTGGGAGTCTGATTGGATCTGGGCTGTGGCTTATCTTGCCTTTGGTCCAGGGTTATGCGGCCACACTGGTTTAAACACGGTAATGCGTTACCTTCCCCCTGTGGTTGTTTCAGTAGGAATGCTACTGGAACCATTGCTGGGTGGCATCATTGAATGGTTTTGGCGAGGGGGAACTGGGCCGGGGTTCTGGACCTGGTTGGGTGCACCTCTGCTGTTAATAGGGGCGGGTTGGGTAACTCTAACAAACGCTCGTTCTGAAGAAATGAGAGAATAATTGGTTGCTGCAACACCTTTCGCAAAGCCAAGCTTGTACCCTTCAACCATTGTCCCATAGTCAGTTGATTTTCCAGAAATCTCTTTCTGTAGCATCAAGATGAGTGAGTCAATTTCAGAAATTCGCCAAAGAGAACGTCTATTGCGTTTGGATGCTCATATTCGTTTCGAGTTTGAATTAACCGCTCAGCGGATGACCTACCTTGCTATCGCCGAATCCTTTCTTTTCTCTACCTTCATTCTAGCTTTAGCCAACAGTAGTAGCCCCAATGTTCATCCTCTTCTACTCCGGGTAATCTCGATGGTGCCCTGGTTTGGAATGTTGCTAGCCACCATCGTCCTTGCTTCTGTCATTGGTTCCATTTCATTGACCCGCAAATTACGCAGAGAAAGATTCATTCTTGAAGGCGAAATTCCACAAAGTGCACTCCATCCTGATGTGAGCCATGCCAGTTGGGAAATCATTTTGGGACATTTGCCACCGGTTTGTGTCTCTGCTGCTTTTCTCGGAGCATGGATTCTGATTTGGCCAAGTAGTTCAACACTCTGGCCCTAAACTCCACAAAAATTATGTCAGTCATTTTTTCTGATTATGAGGCACGTGCAAAGGCCTTGAATCCGTCTAAAAGTTTTATTGTCCAAGCCCCTGCCGGTTCTGGGAAGACCGAGTTACTTACTCAGCGAATTCTCTCTTTATTGGCGGTGGTGGAGAAACCAGAGGAAATCCTTGCCATCACATTTACGAACAAAGCGGCAGGTGAGATGCGCGAACGCCTTCTAAGGCAACTCCGTCATGCTTCAGAGCATCTCGAGCCTCCAGAACTGGATCACGAAAAGCAAACATGGGAACTCGCCAGGGCTGCTCTTGAACAGGACTCTCGATCTAAATGGAATTTATTGCGCCAACCCGAACGAATCAGGCTGCAGACGATCGATTCTTTTTGTGCTTCTCTTGTGCGCCGAACGCCTCTTAGTGCCGGAGTGGGCGGTCCTCTGACTGTGGAAGAGTTTCCCAAGGAGTTGTATCAAATGGCAGTTCGAGGGATTTTGGAGCGACTAGAAGATGATACAGATCCCTTGAGCAGAGATGTTCAGACGATTCTTAAGCATTTACACAACCATATCAGTCGGCTAGAGGAGTTGTTGGTAGATTTGTTGGGTAGAAGAGAACAGTGGCTACGCTGGTTTCGTAAGCTCCCTAATGACATTGAAAAGATTCGAGAGAGTTTATCTGAGTCATTTGAACGAACAATTTCAGAAGAGATGCTCACACTATGCAGCTTCCTTGAAAATAGCGATTATAGGTTGATTCAACTCTGCCTCCAAAGCGCTCAACCACATTTGACTGAGGTAGATCAGGAGTTGGCAAATAAAGTTGCACACCTTCCTTACCAAACCCCTGAGGCCAAATTCTCAGATTTGGTTCATTGGCATACATTGGCACAATGCCTTCTCACTGGTGAAGGTAGTTGGAGAAGACGATTAACCAAAAACCAAGGTTTTCCTCCGACTATCAAGGAAATCAAGCAATCCTTGGAGGAATGGCTGCAGCATCAGCCAGTAGAACATGCAGAAACCCTGAAGATGATAGCAAAGCTTCCTCTGCGACCAAATTTTGAAGAGCCTTCTTGGCAAGTTGTAGAAGCCTTGCTCCGGCTTCTCCAGAGTGCTTCAGATGAGTTAAAAGGGGTATTTCGTGATCAGGCCAGGGTGGATTTTAGTGAGGTTTCCCAGAGGGCTCTCCTTACACTAGCAGATGAGAGCGTGGCTGAAGAGGACAATTTGTCAGATTTACGACATGTCCTAGTCGATGAATTCCAGGATACCAGCCATGGTCAGTTTGAATTGCTGGAAACCCTCACAAAAGGCTGGGATTCTCAGTCAGGGAAGACGATCTTTCTGGTTGGAGATCCGATGCAGTCTATTTATCGATTTCGTCAGGCAGAAGTTAGCCTGTTCCGGAGAGTACAGCAAATAGGGTTAGGTCAATTACACCCGGAGTCTCTCGTTCTTAAGCGAAATTTCCGCTCCCAAGCTGGAATCGTTGACTGGGTAAACCAAAAATTCTCGCTAATCTTTCCAGCACTAGAAAATCCAGATATTGGAGCGATTGGTTACTCAAAATCTGAATCACATCATGAGCTTCTTGAGGGAAATGCTGTTGAAGTTCATTTACTTGATAAAGAAAAGGTATCAGCTGAAGCAGAGTTGGTTTCTCAGCTTATTCACAAAACAATTCAAAAACATGGAGTTGGGCATTCAATAGGTATTTTGGTTCGCAACCGCAATCACCTACTAAAAATCCTCCCTCAATTACGTGCTTCCGGAGTCCAGTTCAGGGCTGTCGAAATTGAACCCCTTGCGAAGCGTCAAATCATTGATGACCTACTTCACCTAACTCGAGCGGCGATTCACTCTGGAGATCGCGGTGCTTGGTTGGCGGTGTTGCGAGCACCTTGGTGCGGATTGACTTTGGCAGATCTGACAGTCCTGTTTGGGCAGGATTTGCAGTCAACTATTCCTCATCTCCTACAGCAGGCTTGGAGCGAAGAACTAAGCTCTGATGGAACGCAAAGACTACAAAATTTTCTGAAGGCTTGGGCACCTGTCGCTCCTCAGCTTCAGCAGTTTGGTCTGCGTGTAGCCATTGAGTCTCTTTGGTTGCGGTTGCAAGGCCCGAAACTTTTACGAGAAGAAAGAGATTTGCTAGATGCCGAAAGTTTCTTTCGATTACTGGGAGAATTGGATCAGAAGAAATGGTTGTTGCCGGACCGATTCGATGAAGCTATGCAAGGCCTCTATTCGCAAACCCAAAATGCTGAAGCTCAAATTGAAGTGATGACTATGCACAAAGCGAAAGGACTTCAATTTGACACCGTTATACTTCCTGGGCTTGATCGGAATACAAAATCAGAGGGTGCTTCCTTGCTACGGTGGCAAGAACAGTCATTTAATGATGCTGTATTCTCACATCAATGAGGTGACAGGGATGGGAACCAGGGATGAAAGATACATCTGCTGGTAACAAAAGCTGACAGATTGATTGCGCTTTAAGCCATTCCAACAAGAGGCTCTTCAAACTGACAAAAAACACAATGTTTACTAAAGAT
>CAJXNF010000175.1 GCA_913056375.1 uncultured Pseudomonadota bacterium
CAGTCCCTTGGCCTACAGCATCGGCTTTGTAATCTCCACTGGACTACTACATCTGGCAGGAATTGGCTTTGGCCACTTCACACGCTGGCCCCAAGGAATTCTTGCTGTCCGGGCTGGTGGTGGTGTGATTGCTTTGGTTGGAGTAGGCTTTCTCACCGGTCTTCTTTGATTAGACTTTTACAGAGATTTCCTTGAAACGTCTTGCTGGCCAATGTGTTGCTGCATGGCTGTTGTTACCCGTATCTAATCTGTGGGCGCATACAGCAATAGAAGGAATTGATGCTCTCTACAATGGAATTCTTCATCCACTTATAGTGCCGGCCCACTTACTGGGACTACTTGCGCTAGGACTACTGACTGGACAGCAAGGAGAGCTGCAAATCCAACGGGTCCTCCCCATTTTTCTGGTACCGTTGTTTGTCGCGCTGCTTTATGTGGCCCTAGGAGGAGTTTTGATTGTTGAGCAGCTCCTTTTGTTATGGGCCATACTTTGTGGATCTCTTGTTGCGCTGAAGCTATCTCTACCTCGTTGGCTTCTTTGGGCCTGTCTGGTTGGAGAAGGACTTCTAATTGGTCTAGATTCTGTTCCTATGGGCCTGGAAGGTAAGGATCGGTTTGCGCTACTTTTCGGAATTTTTCTTGGTGCAGGGTTATTCCTGATGTATCTCGCAATGATTGTACAACGTCTCGTTCACCCCTGGCAGCAAATTGGAGTCCGTGTGCTGGGATCTTGGATTATCGCAAGTTCATTGTTGGTTCTGACTCTTTCACTGGTACCATCATCAGGGTGAAGAAATTCCCGATTTTTCCTGCAATTGACGAGTCTCGTTCTTGTTTCTTTTGAAGCAACGCGAGCTAACGATACCCAGATAGCCTGTTCAGCCAAACTCAGCGGCCATAGCATCATGCTCATCCATATCACTAGCCTCGATCGAACAGATCAAATCACATGATCCAACTACGTCCAGCCAGCTCTAGCGATCTGGAACTCCTACAACAGTGGGATCAAGCTCCACACGTTATTGCGGCAAAGGGCACGGGGGATTGGGGCTGGCAAACGGAACTCCATCGACAACCTGATTGGCGGGAGCAATTGATTGCCGAAGTAGAAGGCATCCCGATTGGCTTTCTACAGATCATTGACCCAGCCCGGGAAGAGGAGCACTACTGGGGAGAGTGTACGAGTGACTTACGAGCTATCGACATCTGGATTGGTGAAGAAACTTACATTGGACGTGGGTTTGGCAAGAAGATGATGGAACTGGCACTGGAACGCTGCTTTGCTGATGAACGGGTGAATGCCGTCCTGATTGATCCGATGGCTTCCAACACTCGAGCCCGGCGTTTCTACGAAAAGCTTGGCTTCTACTTGGTCGAATATCGCTGCTTCACCAGAGTAGAATGCGCTGTATACAGGCTTGAGCGAAATGTATGGGTGAACCGTTCATAGATTGCTATGAACTGAAGCAATTCTGACAAATCACTTTCCTCTAAGCTCATCCAAAATAAATTAATAAATCACCCTGAATTATTTGATTTCATGAGCGTTTTTTTAAAAATTTATTTTAGTTTCTGACAGAAAGGCGCGGTATTTGATGATTTGCTTGACAAAATTTTGTCGTACGTTATTTCCTACCATTTAGCGAGGCAGCGCTATGTTGAACCCAATCATCGCTTCTGATTCCTCCTTAGAACATCCGATGCCTATCACTTCAACAATCAATCAGCTCTCTGCTCCCGTCGGAGTCACGCTACAACGATTCATCGCCAACGAGCAACGAAACTACCCCCAAGCAAAAGGGGACTTCACCCAGCTACTTGCGGACATATCTCTAGCCGCCAAGATCATCAACCGTGACATCAACCGAGCTGGACTGATCAGCCTGGAAGGCAGTGCCGGAGCAGAAAATATTCAGGGAGAAGATCAGCAAAAGCTGGATGTGATTGCCAATACTCGCTTCGCTCGCGCTTTGCGCCTGGGAGGCAAGGTCTGCTGCATCATCTCTGAGGAAGAAGATGAACTGGTCCACACCGGTAATGAGCAAGCAAAGTATGTGGTTGCGATTGATCCGCTGGATGGTTCCAGCAACATTGGCGTCAATGTCTCGATTGGCACCATCTTCTCGATCTATCGCCGACGCACGCAGCGTGGTACAAGCCCAACCATGGAGGATGCACTCCAGGCAGGCTCTCAACAGTTGGCCAGTGGTTACGTACTCTACGGTTCTTCGACCATCCTGGTGCTGACCACTGGGCATGGCGTGAATGCCTTCACCTACGAACCATCTCTTGGGGAATTTTTTCTCTCGCACGCACAACTACGCTTTCCAGACAGTGGAAAAATCTATTCCTGCAACGAAGGAAACTTCAATCACTTCTGTCCACGAATCCAAGCCTATCTGGAATCTTGTCGGGATCAGAACTTTCAAGGTCGCTACATCGGTTCCTTGGTTGCCGACTTCCACCGCAATCTGCTCAAGGGTGGGATCTATCTGTATCCACCTACTCAAAAGGCTCCCCAAGGCAAGCTACGCCTGATGTATGAGTGTAACGCCCTGGCTCTGCTTGCTGAGCAAGCGGGAGGCATGGCGAGCGATGGAACACAGCGCATCCTGGAGATTGAGCCACAAAAACTGCACCAGCGAGTACCTTTTTACATTGGTAGCCCCAACATGGTAGAGGATGTATTGCGTCATCTGAGTAATTGATGCTGCCTTACACCGTTCATGAACTAGCTCCTGCTCTCCAAGGCTCCCCACAGCATGTTGATCCACAGACAAAGGTCTCTGGATTAACCACAGACTCGCGCAAGATCCAGCCTGGACAATGGTTTGTCTGTCTACAGGGAGAAAATAGCGATGGCCACTCCTATGCAGCCCAGGCAATGGCTCATGGTGCTGCTGGATTGATTGCCTCTGCAGAACGCCTCCCTGCCGAACTACAACAAGCTCCCAGAATTGAAGTTGCTTCTCCCAATCAGGCGCTGTTGGACTGGGCTGCCGACTACCGTCAACGCTTCTCTGGCCATGTGTTGGGGATCACTGGTAGTAACGGCAAGACAACAACCAAGGAGATTGCCCGGCATCTTTGCCAAAGCCTGGATGCTACTGCCCACGCAACTCAGGGCAATTACAACAACTTTATCGGTGTACCCCTAACGCTTCTATCAGCTCCACTGGATACAAGTTGGTGGGTAGTTGAAATGGGAACAAACCACTTCGGAGAGATCGAAACACTGGCCAAGGTATCTCAACCAACCGTTGGTTTACTGACAAGTATCGGGGAAAGTCATTTAGAATTTCTGCTCAACACGGCTGGGGTTGCCCGAGAAAAATCCGGCTTGTGGAAGGGACTTGTGGAAGGTGGCCAAGCCTGGATTCCAGCAAATGTGTTGGAAAGAAATGTTCTTGAGCGAGAAGCAGAACAGATTGGGGTAGTCCTCCACAGCTTTGGACTCAACGAACCGTCCGCAGAGTGGAATCTGCAACTACAGGCAACCCGATCAGACAACGGCTTGTCCATTCTGGGTTCACCCATTGGTGAATTACAGACTTCCTTGAACAACCCACTGGCTTTACAAAATCTGGCTGGTGTCCTCGCAGCTCTGCACTCAACAGGTGTGGATGATAGTGATCTGCGGAAGGCCGTTGCCGAACTGGATCTGGATGTTGCAGGCCGGATGCAACTACTCCCTCGCGGAGATGTGTTGTGGGTCAACGATAGTTACAACGCCAACCCCTCATCTTTCCGGAGCGTACTGCAGAGCCTACGTCAGATGTATCCCTCTCGACGACTGCTACTTGCAGCAGGTTCGATGGCGGAACTTGGAGACCAAGCCCCTGAGCTACATCATCAAGTAGGTGTTTTTGCTGCTGACTGTGGCGTCTCAACCCTCTTCGCCTGTGGCCCCTATGCCTCACACCTAGCAGAGGGCTGGCAAGCAACCACCCAACGTCTGGTGCACGTTACGGAAGAACCGGGTGATCTGCTCCCTCTTCTACAACAGACTCTCCAACCCAATGATGTGATCCTCGTCAAAGGTTCGCGCTCTGCACGAATGGAAAGAATTCTGCCCGCATAAACGACCTGCCTTCTCAATTTAGTCGTAGAATCCAATCTTGTAATCTCTCCATAGAATTTTTTACTTTGCATTGTTCAGAATTGGTAAGATTCTTGACTTAGTCTAAAATAAGACCTAGCTTGTAAGGCTGATTTGTCCAGAATGACTGCATCAGTGGTATCCACTGTTTTTGCCTCTGAGACCGGGCAGTAACTTCGGCTAGTGGTTCCATCAAACAGTCAGGACATCTGCAGGTCAAATTGACCCCACGATGATTCCGATGTAGGGGATTATAAATTCCCATCACTGAGGAATTCTTTTTCTCTTCCCATCTAAACCGAGGAGTACCATTGGCTACTGAACTGGCGGATCTGCTCCGTCAACATGATGTTCAGGTGACGGTTCAACGCATCGCTGTCCTACGAGCGGTGTCAGGCCAGCCTCACATCACGGCAGATGGTGTTGCCGAGGTAGTCAGAGCAGAATTGGGTGTCATTTCCAAACAGGCTGTGTACGATGCTTTGGGTATCTTGGTCGAACGAGGATTGGTTCGGCGCATCCAACCTGCTGGATCTCCAGCCCGCTACGAAGATCGTGTGGGTGACAATCACCATCACCTAGTTTGCCGATCCTGCAACCATATGGTCGATATCGACTGTGCGGTCGGTTTTGCTCCTTGCCTGAGTCCAAGTGAAAGCATGGGCTACGAAATCGATGAAGCAGAGGTCATCTACTGGGGACACTGTTCAGACTGTCTCGCTGAAGCAAGCCAGACCAAGAGCAGCGAAACACTGCCCCATTGAGCAAAAAGCGATCGAAGGGGTAGCTCCCCCAAGACGTCAGCCAACGGCAGGATTTTAGATCCTGTCCATGAATCATAACCATAAGAACAACGGAGACGATTATGAGCGAAAGCAAATGTCCCGTCATGCACGGTGGCAACACCGGACAAGGCAACAGTGTCACCAAGTGGTGGCCGCAGTCCCTGAACCTAGACATCCTGCACCAACACGGTGCCCGGACCAACCCAATGGATTCCGGCTACAACCATCGGGAAGCCGTCAAGGCCCTGGACTTTGAAGCCGTCAAAAACGACGTCAAGGCCCTGATGACCGAAAATCAGGATTGGTGGCCCGCAGACTGGGGTCACTATGGCGGACTAATGATCCGTCTCGCCTGGCACTCTGCCGGATCCTACCGCATGGGTGACGGCCGTGGTGGTGCCGGAACGGGCAACATCCGCTTCGCTCCCCTGAACTCCTGGCCAGACAACGCCAGCCTGGACAAGGCGCGCCGACTATTGTGGCCCGTCAAGAAAAAGCATGGCAACGCTCTGAGTTGGGCCGACCTCATTATCCTCGCTGGCAACATGGCCTACGAATCGATGGGTTTCAAAACCTTCGGCTTTGGCTTCGGTCGTGAGGACATCTGGGGTCCTGAGCAGGACATCAACTGGGGGATGGAGAACGAGTTTCTCGCTCCGTCGGAAAATCGCTACGAAGACCTCGACGATGCCTCGACGCTGTACAATCCCCTGGCAGCTGTGCACATGGGTCTGATCTATGTGAACCCCGAAGGAGTGAATGGGCAACCCGATCCGGCCCGCACTGCGCTCCACGTCCGCGAGACCTTTGCCCGCATGGCGATGAATGATGAAGAGACCGCAGCTCTGACCTGCGGTGGACACACCGTCGGGAAAGCCCATGGCGGGGGCGACCATGCCAACATCGGCCCAGCACCCGAAGGATGCCCCGTCCACTCCCAGGGCTTTGGCTGGAACAACCCAGGCATGGACGGCAAGGCGACCAACGCCTTCACCTCTGGAATTGAAGGTGCCTGGACCAAGCACCCCACCCAGTGGGACATGGGCTACTTCGACTACCTCTTCGGCTACGAGTGGGAGCTGACCAAGTCGCCGGCCGGTGCCAACCAGTGGAAGCCGGTGGATATGCCGGAAAGCGAGATGCCGGTCGACCCGACCGACCCGGCCAAGCGCGCTATGCCGCTGATGACCGACGCTGACATGGCGATGAAGGCAGACCCGATCTACAACGAAATCTGCCAGAAGTTCCGCGCTGATCCGGACTACTTCGCTGACACCTTCGGCCGTGCGTGGTTCAAGCTGACCCACCGCGATATGGGGCCGAAAAGCTGCTACCTGGGTGAGGAAGTGCCTGCCGAAGACCTGATGTGGCAGGATCCGATCCCGGCGGTGGATCACGAACTGGTGAATGACGCCGAGATCGCCGACCTCAAAGGCAAAATCCTGGCCTCTGG
>CAJXNF010000176.1 GCA_913056375.1 uncultured Pseudomonadota bacterium
GCAGACGCCGCAACGCTCAAATCGTAATCCCACAATTACAGGAGTTGCTGAAAAATTTGAATTGGGATCTGGATGATGTTGATGAAATAATCGTGAATCGTGGTCCGGGTTCTTACACAGGCGTTAGAATCGCACTTAGTGTCGTCCGCACAATTGCGCAAGTACTAAAGCTGCCTATTCGTTGCGTAACCAGTTTGGACGTTCTTGCTTTTCAAGTTTCACCTCAATTGAAGCCTTTCCCCGTAATGCTGAATTGTACCAGGCAGGAAGTTTTCTGGGCTTGGTTTCAATTTAACGAAAACGGCTTTCCAGAAATGACTTCTGACATTGAACTATCTGAACTGAAAAATCTTCCTGACGCTGTTTTAGAAAATCCAGTTCACCTGTTACAATTGGGGCAAAGAAGGGATTCGGAATTGGCTAAGCTAGAAAAAATTATACTTCAGTATCCAGTTCCAGATGCTTGGATGATCTATCAAGCTGCCCATCGTGGGCAAGTTAAGGAATTACCAATTGAACAAGTTCAGCCACTTTATCTCAAGAAGGATGTTCAAACAAAGAGCTCAATTAGGAAGTGATAGTTTACCAAGTATCACTGATGATTGATTTCCTGTGATGCCAGGAAAAGTAGTTGATTCCCCCATTAGAAACTGATTCCCCAGCACTGCAAAACCAATTGCCTCTCTTGCCTCTGCAGGTTGGCCCAATTCTGAAAAATCTCGGAATTCTACTTCAGGTAATCTGTCCTGTATCTGTTTCTTCAGTTCCTTATTGAATGATCCACCTCCGCTCAAAAAGGATTCTTTGGGCAATCTTGGTAAATGATCTCTATAAGCCCGATTGATGGATTCTGCGGTAAAAACGGTGAGTGTGGCCATCAAATCTGGAAGAGAAAGATCTGCTGATTTTGCCTCATTCAACCAGGTTCTCATCAATTCAGAACCAAATTCTTCTCGGCCAGTTGATTTTGGCGGTTTTAAATCTAGGTAGGGGTGCTGCAACCATTGACTCAGTAATTTATTGTTTACTTTCCCCTTGGCGGCTGTTTGACCGTCTTTATCATATAGTTTACCAGTGCCTGAGTGCTGCATTCCGATATTCAAGAGAAGATTTGCAGGACCTGTATCAAATGCTAAGACTTCTTCCGTATTATCTGAACCTGGCAAGAACGTCAGATTACTGATTCCTCCAAGATTGTGAACGATCCTTTCAACCCCAATTTTATTGAAAAGAAGAAAATCAAGATATGGCAACAGAGGGGCACCCGTACCTCCAGCTGCCAAATCTTTCATACGGAAATCTGAGACTACAGGCAGACCTATTCTTTGAGCCAATTGGTCGGCATCACCTAATTGCCATGTAGCAGAAAAGTGGTTAGGAAAAGTTTTAGGGAGATACGCTCTTAGCGTAGATTCAGGAGGCAGGTGAAGAACAGTTTGGCCATGGCTGGCCACAGCGTCAATGGATCTTGGGTCAATATTCCATTCATGGAGTTGCTGGAAGACGATTTCAGCCCAGTGAAATCCTAGACCAACATGAAGCTGGCCTAGTTCAATGGCACTGACCTCTATGGGATTTGTGCAATGTTGGAGGCAATGTTGCCAATCTGCAGAGTAGGGAGGGGAGGCAAAAGCCTCTAAGGAAATTTTTGTGGAAGAACCCGAGCCAGATATTGCCACAAGGGCAATGTCCAATCCATCCAAAGAAGTGCCTGACATCAGCCCTAGCCATAATCTAGAAGATTTTTGGCGGACTTTCTCAAGGTGCTTCCAAGGATTCATTCAGAGAATTACCAAAAAATTTAGAAGCGATTCTTATACTCTCTAAGCACTCGAAAAACAGACACTGGACTCAAATCAGCATCTGGTTCCAATTCTCGAACTCTTTTTTGAATTTCTAACTCCTTAGTTCTCATAAAGGGGTTCGTGGCAAATTCTTGAGAAATAGTCGATGGGGTTGTGAATTTTCCTTCAGATCGTATCTTGCGTACTTCCTTTAAAAGCACATGTGCTTTGTGGTTGTTTGGCTCCACGTCTAAGCAAAACTCCAAGTTTTTTTCGGTATATTCATGCCCAAAATAGAGTCGAGTTTCAGGTGGAAGTGAACCGATCTTTTGATGTAGTGAGGAATACATATCTTGGGGTGATCCTTCAAAGATCCGCCCACAACCCGCAGCGAAGAGGGTGTCTCCGGTGAAGGCAGCATCTCCCCAAACATACGTGATTGCACCTGTGGTATGTCCAGGATTGTGAATGACAAATCCCCTTATAGCTCCAAATCCGACTACTTGACCATCCTGTACTCCATCCGTTAGTCCTGGAATACGGCCCTCATCAGATTGATGACCAAAAATACGAACACTTGGAAACTGTTGTTTCAATTCCTCATTTCCCCCGACATGATCCCAGTGATGATGAGTATTGAAAATGCAATCCAAACCCCATCCTTTATCTCTCAATACCTTCAGTACAGGTTGGGCAACTGAAGGATCTACAACACCAGTTTGCCCTGTGGATGGACACCGCAGTAGATAAGCGTAGTTGTCTTTCAGGCAGGGGATTGGAGTTACTTCAGGAGCTACATTCATTTCGAATTCCAGGCAAACGCATTCAATTTATCATGTAAATAAAAGGCATTGATTCCACTAGGAATATTCTTCTTTCATCTATGAAAACCCAGAGGAAAGTGAGAACCTCCCGGTTCATCATTCATCTCGGCATCAAGATGCACGATCTCAGTAGATTTTTTCTCTTGAGTACTTTCTACTGAGGTGACTCTGAATCCGTAGCGTTCATTTAAGACCACAATCTCTCCACGAGCGGTGACTCTTTGTCGAGCTGGGTTTTTGTCCACAACTACCATGTCAATGGGTTCCCCCAACAGCTTATCGAATCCGATTGTGGATCCTTTGCGTAAACTGAGGATTTCCCGAATCGTCATATTCTTTCGGGCTACTTCGGCACTGACAATGACGGGAACGTCTTTAAGGAAGTCATAGGTGTGGTGAGAATCCTCTCTCCGAGGATTTGCTAAATCGGCATAGTCAAGGTAACGCATCTTTCACTCCAATGTGAGGGTTTGCGTCGTCTTAGGAAGCCTCTCTCAATCTTTTGAGGCCAGCTTCCAAATCGGAACGCAAATCATCAAGGGCTTCCAGCCCGATGTGAAGCCGCAAAAGCGGCCCTTCAAAGCGCCAAGTTGACGCTGTTCTCATTGATTTTGGGTTGGTTGGGAGGATTAAGCTCTCAAAACCGCCCCATGAATATCCCATCCCAAAAAGCTCCATTCCATTGAGCATCTGTTTGATTCCCCTGGGGTCACAAGGGTGTAATTCTACCCCAAATAAACCAGTTGCTCCTAAAAAATCTCTTTTCCAAATCGAGTACCCTGGATCACTTGGGAGCGCAGGGTATAGCACCCGCTTGATCTCTGGCTGTTTCTGCAGCCATCCTGCAATCTCCATTGCACTTTGTTGATGCCTGCTTAACCGCACTGACATGGTTCTCAATCCGCGTTGAGCTAGATAAAGATCATCAGGGCCACTGCATTGCCCGAGTTGCCAAGCTGCATCCTTTAGGATTGGCCAAAATTCACGAGTTGTAGTTACCGTTCCAAGACTCACATCTGAGTGGCCAACAATATACTTGGTTCCAGCTTGGATGGAAACGTCTACTCCATGTTGAAAGGCTTTGAAAAAAAGAGGGGTTCCCCAAGTGTTATCCATCATCACGACGAGATCGTGTGCGTGAGCAATCGTACTCAGGGTTGGGACATCTTGAACTTCAAAAGTTTGGGAACCAGGTGATTCTAGGAATAGTAGTTTTGTGTTTGGTCGAATCAACTCTCTGAGTTCGCTTCCTATGCAAGGATCATAGAATGTTGTTTCGACTCCAAAACGCGCTAGATATTTGTTACAGAAATCTCTGGTGGGCCCATATACACTGTCCACCATTAACAAATGATCACCAGCGTTCAGAAAGGCGAGAAGTGCATTGCCGACGGCTGCGATACCAGATGGAAAGGTCAAACATGCGAATCCCCCCTCCAATTCAGCAATAGCATCCTCTAGAGCCCATGATGTGGGATTACCTTTTCGTCCATAGGAAGTGTGGCGTGCGACTTCGGTGGCTCTTCCACGCTCTTCAAGTTCTTCTACTGTCTCAGAGAGAATGGTAGAGACATGATAAACAGGTGGATTTACAGCTCCATGGAAAGATTCTGGATGTCTACCTGAGCGAACAACTCGTGTATCGTCATGCATAATTTTTTAAATATTCTAAATATAAGATGATTTTTGAATCTCAATTTATCACAGTCGGTTCATTGGAGCCAAACGACTTTTTGGGATTCACCCTTTTTTCTTTTCGGAGATAAATTTCTCCAATATTTCTCGTCCTTCCTTGAATTGAGATTCATAGATTTCACGTAACTCATCTACTTTGGGTAAACTACCTAGTCGCTGATGATGAAGGTAAAGGCACATTGTCTTACCTAAAGCATATGTAGCGGCTGCTGTGTAAAGAGAACTAACAATGGTTCCATACACTGGAATGAATTTTATGAGTTCCCTCCCTCCAATATGTAGCATCATGCCAAGTCCAATGGCACTCAAGAAATCAACAAAACTACGCCAACTCACTTGCTGCCTATAAATTGAAGCTAAGGCTTGGAACATTCTTGCCTGGATCGAAGCTACCATCGGTAAACTGACCAGTGGAATTGGAAGTAGTTCAACGCCTCCAGCCAACAAAGAATGAGCAATGATTTGGGGATGTGCAGATTGGCTATGCACATCTTGTAAAGTTCGATGTAAGGAGGGTGTCCCTTGAATCAGGGCATGTAAGCTGGTTGGTAGCAGCATTTCAATTTTTTGCCAAAGTGCCTCCAACCCATAATTAGAATCAATGTACCCGTCGTTTGGCTGAGTCAAATCTACAGCTACGAATTCCCTTGTCCATTCAGAAAATTCTTGTTGCTGAAATTTCAGAGATCTCATTAGGTTTTGAGGGACAGAACCAGTAGCTTCCTGGTTTCCATAGGGATATGGAATGATGTGTTCTGTGCTTGGATCAGGATAGCCCTCGTGCAGATTTGTTTGGACTAACAACACCGGCCAATTGGGTCTCTTTGGGCAAATGATCTTCAGAGCATCCTTTAAGGGCTCCAACGCATGGTCCATCACCTTTACTGTTACAATTAAGAGATGTGATCCACGGAGGAATAATTGTAGATCTTCTTGAGGGTCATAGCCGATTTCACCTAAGCCACGGGTGTCAAGGAAATGAACAATGGGGGTTTGTTCACTTGGAAATGAAAAGAGTGAGGATGTTCTCGTACATGGTTGAAAACCGTTTCCGATCTCTGCTCGAGGATGGCCTGTCAAAGCTTGAATGATGGATGTTTTACCTGATTGGGTCTTGCCCAGGAGCCAGATGACGGGAACAGGTAGTCTCTCTCGAATGTCTTTTAGACTTTTTCGATAACTCTCATCATCTACTGTCGGAAAAAGAATTTTATTTCTGATCCAGTTACGGGCTTGCCGTAGCGAGGAGGCGGATTTGTCCTTAGAGGCCAAGGAAGGTAGGAAAGTTTGAAAAAAGTGCGTTCATATACGCTGTTGCTTGAGAAAGCATCCAAGGAAACAGCAGGGCGAAGATCAATAGAATGGCTGCCATCTTTGGAATGATAGCCAGCGTTTGTTCCTGAATTTGCGTAACAGCCTGGAAGATGGAAATGATCAAACCTACTACCAGCGCACCCAGCAACAAAGGTGCTGAAAGCAAGGCCGTCATTCGCATGGCTTCGTTCATCAGGGAAACAACAACTGCTTCTGTCATCTGAATTACCTAAATGGGAACAAAGCTTTTGACCATAGAACCAACCAGCAGATGCCAACCATCCACCAGAACAAACAGCATCAACTTGAACGGCAATGATATCATGATTGGTGGCAACATCATCATACCCATGGCCATCAGGACCGAGGCCACTACCATGTCAATCACCAAAAAGGGTATGTAAATCACAAATCCAATTTGAAATGCAGTCTTCAATTCACTCAAGACAAATGCAGGAATGACGACCCAAACCGGAACATCATCAATTGTGCGAGGTCGAGGAAGATTTGTGATTTTCATGAATAGAGCGAGATCTTTTTCACGAGTGTACTGCTGCATGAAGCGTTTGACCGGAATCGATGTCCGTTCAAGAAAGATTTCCTGAGTAATTCGATTGTCCAAATACGGCTGTAACGCATTTTCATTAATTTCCTGATAGACGGGCATCATAACAAAAATGGTTAGGAAGAGCGCCAGCCCAACAACAATTTGGTTTGA
>CAJXNF010000177.1 GCA_913056375.1 uncultured Pseudomonadota bacterium
CGATTAGGTTTTGGGATTGAACAGATTCTTTTTCACTACATCCCATGCCCATCACTGCTATCCCAACAAACTTTAGCATCTTAATTTTTATTTTTCCCATAACAGTCTTTCTTTGTTTCCATTTTGTGCTCGACATGGTTTTTCTCTGTTCTTCCTAATTTGCACCTCTGTACCAATTGTGGCATGGTAGTCCCGTTTGACTGACAGTTGGTCAGTCTGAATCATGTTCTTTTGGGGTACAGCCACCCCGATCTTTCAGGAGGCTTTATGAATTGGAAACACTTGGCACTGGCAGGTGCTTTGGTCGCAAGCTGGGTTCTGCCCACACAAGCGCAGCAGCGCTTCGTTTCAATTGGAACCGGTGGTGTGACCGGTGTCTACTACCCAACTGGCGGGGCAATCTGCCGCTTGGTCAATAAGGATCGCAAGAAGCACGGCATCCGCTGTTCGGCTGAATCCACAGGTGGTTCGGTGTACAACATCAATACCGTTCGTGAAGGCGAACTGGAATTTGGTGTCGCTCAATCCGATTGGCAGTATCACGCCTACAACGGTACGAGTAAGTTTGCTGATCAAGGCAAGTTCAGTGACTTGCGTGCGGTCTTCTCGGTTCATCCGGAGCCTTTCACTTTACTTTCTCGAGGCGATAAGCCGATCCGTCGTTTTGAAGACCTGAAAGGATACAAGGTCAATGTTGGGAATCCTGGTTCTGGTCAACGTGCGACGATGGAAGTCGTCATGGAGGCCTTCGGTATCAAGATGAGTGACTTTGCTCTAGCAGCTGAACTCAAAGGCTCCGAAATGGCCCAGGCACTTTGTGATGGCAAAATCGATGCGATGATCTACACCGTTGGTCACCCAGCGGCAGCGATCACCGAAGCGGTCACCACCTGTGACGTGGATTTGGTCGATGTCAAAGGCGCTCCAATCGATAAGCTGGTAAGTGAAAACAGCTTCTATCGAGTGGCTTCCATCCCGGGTGGAATGTATGCTGGGAATGAACAGGAGACAACAACCTTTGGTGTTGGTGCAACCGTGATCACCTCAGCAAAAGTTCCAGACGACGTGGTCTATATCGTGGTCAAGGCGGTCTTTGACAACTTTGCTGATTTCAAAAAGTTGCATCCTGCTTTTGCAAATCTGAAGGAAGACCAAATGATCAGTGATGGTCTCTCTGCTCCACTGCATCCCGGAGCAGTCCGCTATTACAAAGAGCGCGGCTGGATGTAAGCTGACAGGCAGTGACTTCGGTGACTGCCTTGATGCCTCCCGAGTTGCATGTCTACTTCTCCTCCCACCTCAGATCAACCGATCGGTGACGCGCGGGTACGTGTTCTCTCTGGAACTTCTGCCCGTGCCGTCTTTCTTCTCTGCGTACTTTGGTCCCTTTTCCAGGTTTATGTTGCCAGCAGCATTCCCTTTTGGCTCTCCAGCCTGACCGGAATTAGCTTTGTCTTCAACAATCAGGAAGTGCGCCAATTGCATCTTGCGTTCGGCTTGGTGCTCGCGATGTTGCTCCACCCTCTTGGAAAAAACAGCACTCAGCCCATCCCTTGGTACGACATCCTGCTGGCCTTACTGGGAGCCAGTAGTTGCCTCTACCTGCTCGTCTTCAAAGACAGCATTGCAGATCGTGCAGGACTTCCAACCACCTCTGATTTGATCATTTCTACGATTGGTCTTTGTTGCCTTGGATTGGCGGTCTACCGTGCTCTTGGTTTGCCACTACTCGTTGTGGCCGGTGTGTTCCTGTCTTACGTCTTCTTCGGTGACAAGTCATTCATTCCAGAAGTCATTCAGTGGAAAGGAGCCTCACTGAACAAGGCGCTTTGGCATTTCTGGATGCAGACGGAAGGTGTCTTCGGGGTCGCGCTGGGGGTCTCCTCCTCGATGATCTTTCTCTTTGTTCTCTTCGGTCCCTTGCTCGAACGGGCCGGAGCCGGACAGTACTTCATCCAGCTCGCATTTGCCCTGCTCGGACACTTCCGTGGCGGTCCAGCGAAGGCGGCAGTGGTGGCCTCAGGTCTTTCAGGACTCTATTCTGGATCCTCGATTGCCAATGTGGTGACCACTGGCACCTTCACGATTCCGTTGATGAAGAAGACCGGCTTCACTGCTGAGAAGGCGGGTGCCGTGGAAGTTGCTTCTTCGACAAACGGCCAACTCACCCCTCCAGTGATGGGAGCTGCAGCCTTTCTGATTGCTGAATTCACAGGGACTCCTTATCTCTCGCTGATTCGTCACGCCTTCCTACCAGCGTTGGTTTCCTACATCGCCCTGCTTTACATCGTTCATTTAGAGGCTTTGAAGCTTGGACTGGAAGGGCGCCCACGTCCCCCTGCCCAGACAACACTACTGCAGCGAGTAGCTGGGGTATTGGCAGGTTTTGTGGGAATGGGCCTGCTGAGCATAGTGGTCTACTTTGGTTTCGGTTGGCTCAAAGATGTTTTACCTGGGCTAACACTCGGTGCTGCTGCCTTGCTAGTTGCTGGATTCTATCTGTTTCTAGTTCGGCTGGCTTCGAAGCTACCGGATTTGGATCAATCTGGAGAAGTGATTGATCTGGAGAAGCTTCCACCGGCTGGAACGATTGCCCTCACAGGTTTGCACTACTTGTTGCCGATTGTGGTGTTACTCTGGTGCGTATTGATCGAACGACTCTCACCGGCCTTGTCTGCCTTTTGGGCAACAATTGTGATGGCTACTGTGTTGGTCACCCAACATCCGCTCAAGGCTTGGTTCCGTGGAGAAAGCCAATGGAGTGAGCGCTTTCAACAGGGAATGCAGGATCTTTGGCGTGGACTAGCCAATGGTGCTGAGAACATGATCGGCATTGGCGTGGCGACTGGAGTGGCTGGTGTGATCATCGGTACGGTTTCACTGACTGGGGCCCACCAGGTGATTGGGGAATTTGTGGAGATGCTCTCCAGTGGTAGCCTGATCCTGATGCTTCTGCTGGTCGCTGTGATGAGTCTATTACTGGGGATGGGCTTGCCCACAACGGCTAACTATATCGTGGTTTCTTCGTTGATGGCTCCGGTGATTGTGTCCCTAGGTTCTCAGAACGGGTTGATTGTACCACTGGTTGCGGTACACCTGTTTGTCTTCTACTTCGGAATCCTGGCAGATGACACTCCGCCAGTCGGACTAGCTGCTTTTGCGGCAGCTGCGATCAGTCAAGGGGATCCGATCAAAACTGGTATCCAAGGATTCACCTACGATATCCGAACAGCGCTGCTGCCCTTTCTGTTCCTATTCAACACCGAGCTGTTACTGATTGACGTCAGTTGGTTGAAGGCGATCATAGTCTTTCTAGTGGCTGCTTCGGCAATGATGCTCTTCGCTGCCGCAACCCAGGGCTACTGGTTGGTGCGCTGTCGCTGGTGGGAGACGATTGTCCTGTTGCTGGTGGCTTTCACGCTGTTCCGTCCAGGCTACTGGCTAGATCAATGGCAGGAACCCTGGCAGCGCTATGCTGGAACAGAATTGACAGAGCAGCTGGAACAGACTGGACGCGACCTGACGGTGCGGCTGGATGTTGAGGGGCCTGATTTTGATCGTCCAGAAGAACTGAACAGCCTGACAATTCTGCTGGAGCTTAAGGCCAGCCAGTCCCTGCAGCAAGCGCTGGATGAGAACGGAATTCTAATCCAAGTGGATGCCGAGAAGGTTATTCTTGAAGAACCCATGCCTGGTTCCACCTACTTTCAGCCTTTCCAGCGTTTTGACTTCTACATGGATGATCCCGTACGCTTGATTGCGGTGCTTGAGCCACAAACCAATCGACCTGCCAAGGAGTGGTTTTATCTACCGGCATTGGCTTTGCTGGCCTTGGTTTGGTTCGCTCAACGTCGTCGCTCCCATCTTGCCTCAGCTCAAGGATGACCATGTCGGCTTCTCATGTCTTTCCGCGTCGTTCAGATTCTCAGTTGCCCACTGCTGTTGCTGGCGAAGGTTGCTGGTTGACGGATGCCAAGGGCCAGCGCTACCTGGATGCTTCCGGAGGTGCTGCGGTATCCTGTCTCGGTCATTCAGCCAAACCGGTGCTGGATGCGATCTGTCAACAATTACAGCAACTGGCCTATGCCCACACTAGCTTCTTCACGACGGAGCCTGCAGAGCGGTTGGCTGATTTGTTGATCCAGCATGCTCCGGGCAACCTGGATCGGGTCTATTTCGTCAGCGGTGGTTCGGAAGCGATGGAGGCCTCACTTAAGCTGTGCCGTCAGTACTTTCTGGAAATCAATCAGCCACAGCGAAGTCACGTGATTGCTCGACGTCAGAGCTACCATGGCAACACGCTGGGGGCGCTCAGCGCAGGAGGCAACCAGTGGCGACGGCAACCATTCGAACCCTTGCTCTCCAGTGGTGTTTCACACATTTCACCCTGCTATCACTACCGTGGTGCTGAACCTGGTGAGTCTCCAGAAGAATATGGACTGCGAGTGGCCAATGAACTGGAAGCTGAGATCCTGCGGGTTGGTCCGGAACGAGTCGCTGCCTTTCTTGCAGAACCAGTGGTGGGAGCTACGTTAGGAGCTGTTGCACCAGCTCCCGGTTACTTCCGAAGAGTCCGAGAGATTTGTGATCAATACGGGGTACTGCTGGTGCTGGATGAGGTGATGTGTGGGATGGGCCGCACTGGCTCCCTCTTTGCCTATGAGCAGGAAAAGATTGCGCCGGATGTTGTGTGTATCGCCAAGGGTCTTGGAGCCGGATTACAACCGATTGGAGCGATGCTCTGCACAGACACGATCTACCAGGCGATTGCCCAGGGGAGCGGGTTTTTTCAACACGGACACACCTACCAGGGACATCCAACGGCCTGTGCTGCCGGGGTTGCTGTTCTCCAGGAGATGCTTTCACAGAGTCTCCCTGCGCAAGTGAAAGAAAAAGGTGAACGCCTATACCAAGCCTTGCAAAATCAATTTGCCGAACATCCGCATGTGGGGGACGTCCGTGGTCGAGGTCTCTTCCTTGGGATCGAGTTAGTCCGAGATAAACAAACGAAAGAGCCTCTCAATCCGAACTTCAACCTTCCGGAACAAATTCGCCACACCGCAATGCAGCACGGCCTGCTCTGCTATCCGATGGGTGGAACGATTGATGGTCGAAGAGGACATCACATCCTGTTGGCTCCACCGTTCATCATCAATGAGGAAGAGTTGGATCTGATCGTGAGCCGGCTCTCTTCTACTCTGAATGCGATCCTTCCTGCGCTCGATCAAGCCGCATGACATACCTGATGGTGGCTCCGAATGGCGCCCGCAAGACCAAGATCGATCATCCTGCTCTGCCGGTAACTTCGCCAGAATTGGTACAGACGGCCCTGGCTTGTTGGGAGGTTGGAGCGCAGGGTCTACATGCCCACATCCGCAACGCAGATCAGTCACATCTATTGGATGCTGGACGCTACCGGGAACTTCTCGCCCTGTTGAAGGAAACAGTCCCAGCACTGGAAGTCCAGGTGACCACTGAAGCTGCTGGAATCTATCAGGCTCCTGAACAACGCCAACTGGTGTTGGACTTGCGTCCAGATTGGATCTCGTTGTCGGTTCGGGAAATGGCACGGGAGCCAGACAGCAAGGTTGTGCGGGATTTCTACGCTGAATTGTCCCAAAGCCAAATTCGCATCCAACATATCCTCTATGATGCCGATGATCTTCGACAGCTCTTCGAGTGGATTGATCAGGGGGTGGTTCTTCGTCCAGCATCTCTTTCAATCCTCTGGGTCCTTGGGCGTTATTCCTCTGATGGCAACAGTGATCCGGCTGAGTTGAATCAGGTTGAGACTACCCTGCAGGCGCTGGGAACTGATATTCCAGAACAAGTGATGGTTTGTGCCTTTGGTCTAGGCCAAATCCCCTGCCTGATTGAGGCAGCAAAGCGGGGTTGGGACTGTCGGGTGGGTTTTGAGAATGGCTGGTGGAAGCAGGACGGTTCAATCGCGCAGGACAACGCAGACCTACTACAGGACTTGCGTGATCAACTGGGTCAGCGGGAAATGATTGTTTGAAGAGGAAGAGGAAAGTACACTCTGGCTAATTGGCTGATCACATCAGCGATTCAACACTTACCAACAGGAGTAGCAGATGGATCTTGGATTGAAGGGCAAGAAAGCGTTAGTGACCGGAGGCACCAAGGGAATCGGACGGGCGATCGTGGAGGCTTTTGTAGGAGAGGGCACGCACGTGGCCTTCTGCGCGCGCAATGCCGCCGAAGTGCAGCAGGCCCAGAACAACCTGAGTAGCAAAGGCCCGACTGTGCTGGGAACTGCTCTCGATGTGGGGAACAAGGAAGCGCTGGAGCAATGGGTCCACGATTCTG
>CAJXNF010000178.1 GCA_913056375.1 uncultured Pseudomonadota bacterium
AGAGCAATGAAAACTCCGTTGACAGCTCCAAGCAACCCACCTATGAAAATCGATAGCAGGAAAATCAGCGGCCATGACATCTCTGGCCAATAAGCTAGAGTAAAAGTGGTAGTCATGTACATCGCTGAGACAGCCACTGCTGTAAAACTTACATCAATGCCTCCCGAAACCAACACAAGCATAGCCGCTATAGCCAAGATCCCAAGAACAATTGATGCTCGGAGGATATCACTGACTGTGGTGATAGAAAAAAAATTTGGGTCTGACAGCGTTGCAAGGCAGGAAAAGCCCAGTATTACAAGTGCAACTAGAGTCTCATTGCGCGTAAAGAATCCGGCAGGAAAAAAGCCCTTCATGAGGCGAGTTTATAGGCAAGTTCATCTTCTGTTACAGTACCTGCTGCGACTTCGTCAATTATCTCTCCACCTCGCATGACAAGGATACGATGACAGGTCGTTAATAGTTCTGGTAGGTCGTCTGAAATCACCACCACACCAAGTCCAGAAGAAGCCAGATCACGGATGATATCATGGATATCTGACTTTGAACCCACATCTACCCCAACACTAGGGCCGTTGAGAATTAGCACCAATGGTGAACGTGCCAACCAACGTGCAAGGACAACTCTTTGCTGGTTGCCTCCTGAGAGAGATTGGACTGGTGCTTCCACGGATGGTGTCTTCACCTTGAAGCGTTCTAACCATTTGTTTGCATCACTTACTAACGCAAGCAAATCCAAGAAGCCATGTTGTTCATGATGTTCTAACCTACCAATCGCAACATTACGAATGATCGATTGAGTCAGAAATAATCCTTCTGTCAGGCGATCTTCTGGAACATAACCAATTTGGTTGGAGGCTGCTGCAATTGGATCACCCAAGGGAATTGAGCGGCCATTTAAGCGGATTTGACCACTGTCTGGGGTGACCAAGCCAAAAAGTGCTTTTGCTAGTGAGGTCCGGCCACTCCCCAACAGGCCTGTAATACCGAGAACTTCCCCCTTGCGTATGTCAAAGGATACATTTAGGAATGAACCCTTTTTGTTCAAGTTATTGACCTGCATCAAAGTTTCGGGGGTTTCAATCAATGCATTCGGAGGGTGTTCTGGTACATCTCGACCTGTCATATGCCGAGTCAGAGAGGTCGTGTCAAATTCTTCTGCAGGTCCCTCAGCGACCTTGCAACCGTTACGCAATACAACTACTCGCTCGCTGACCTCCAGGACCTCAGCCAGTTTATGGCTAACAAAAACTACTGCGACACCATCCTCCTTGAGCATCCGGATAATGCGCAAAAGCGAACGTACTTCCCGTTCTGTCAACGCTGTAGTTGGTTCGTCCATGATTATCAATCTTGCTTCTGAAGCAAGCGCTCTCGCAATGGCGACCAACTGCTTATGAGCCACAGGTAGTGACTCGACACGTTCATCTATTGGAATGTCCACACCAATGCGCTCCAGAGCCGCAGTTGCTACAGTTCGGGCATTTCGCTTACGAAACCATTTTTGGTGCTGGGTAAGTTGGCAGGCGAAGGCAATATTTTCGGCAACAGTCAGATTTGGAAAGAGAGAAAAGTCTTGGAAGATGACCATAATCCCAGCGGCAGCCGAAAGACGGGGATTTAATTGCCCTTTTTGAAGACCGTCAATGTGGATTACTCCTTCAGTGGGTTGCTCAACTCCGGCTAATATTTTTAACAGTGTAGACTTGCCAGATCCGTTTTCCCCAGCTAGGCAGACCGCTTCTCCAGCGCTGACTCTAAAATCAACATTGTCTAGCGCTGTCACACCTGCATAGCGTTTTGTGACACCCACCATTGAGACGAAGGCGTCAGGATCAGGCAAAGCCATTGGGAATCCAGCTGTCCAGAATCATTGAAACTTTGGGTGACTGCATCGTGCAATCACCCACCTCTCAAAAGCGATCAGAACGGATAGTCCGCCATGTTGCTCTTGTTGACATTGACCCAAGCTTGGCCATAGATCACTTTGCCGTCCAGTTTGACCTTCTCGTAGCCATCAAGGCCCAGGTTCATACCATCTGTGACCTTTTGCCCATCAATGACCATCTGTGCTAACTTGTTCATAGCATAGCCAGCCACGGAGGGATCCCAGAAGCCAATCCCATCCACTGCACCTGTCTCCAAGTATTGACCGGCAATAGAGGGCAGTGAAGTTCCGAAGACACATGTTTCCTTCTCCATTCCTCGCTCTTCAATGGCAAGACCAATTCCGGCCACGTCAGTTGAAGCTGAACCTTGCATACCCTTGACATTTGGGAAGGCTCTCAAAACTTCCTGTGCTCGCTCATAAGCATTTTGGGCATCATCAAAGGTCTCGTTTTTGTCACCCACCATCTTCATTTTTGGATATTTCTGCTTTTGGTAGGCAATAGCACCGTCTACCCATTGATTGTGGGTTTGAGAGGTCAGAGAACCAACAAATACGGCATATTCGCCTTCACCATTCATACACTGAGCAAGTTGCTCCATCAGGTTGGCTCCAAAGTCTTCGTTAACAAACGCTTCAATGTCGTATGCCACGTTTTGCTTACTTGCTGCCTCGTGAGTAATGACCACAATGCCTTGTTTCATAGCACGAGCCAAGACTGGCTCCAGCGCTTCAGGAGACATCGGAACGACAGCTAAGGCATTAACTCCCTGGGCAATCATGTCTTCAATCAAAGCAGCTTGCTGTTGTGGATCAGCTTGGGCAGGACCCACTTGAAAGGCGTTTGAACCTGTATCTGCAGCGTATTTCTTTACACCTTCTTCCATTCGGTTAAACCATTGGATTCCAGCAATCTTTACCACGGTGGCAATTGATGTTTCTTGCGCATAACTTGAAGGGGTGGCTACAAGTGCAGTTGCTGCAATGGCTAATGCTGATAAAAACTTCTTCATCATGAGTACTCCCAAAAAATTAGGAATGTTGAAATTTGCCGGGGCAGGTGAGTCAGACACCTAACATGGCAAGCTTAGCTGAGCACAGGTCTTATCAGACCTTTGATAACAATCTACCCTTCGTTACAAGCAAGGGATTTCCAGAGGGCGTGATTATATTTTTAGAACTTGAACGGTCAAGCAATTTCCTCCACGGGATTTTTCAATATCCAACGAAGTCCGAACAATCGATCCCCGCTTAGAAGAATTTTTGGCAGAATTCCCAAATCCGAAAGAATGTGAATCATCCTTTGCTTTGAAGACGCAAAAATAAACCTGCAATTTTCCTGAGAATTTATTTCATAAGACTTGATTTGAACTGTACCGATCATCAAATCGATACTTGATTTAGGAGAGCGCCAATTTCCCTTTGATTAAAGGAATTGGTGGTAATTTTCTTTAAAAATAGCCAACAAACTAGCCAACAATTATTTTGGCTGGAGGTGGTATTTTATGGAATGATTTGGAAAGATGGGAGGTCGGTAAATGCTGATAAAGCAAGAATTATCAGTAATTTAATAAGCTATTTTGGGATGGTTTGGAAGACTTTGGAATTCAAGGATGGTGCTGAAGGGGGGACTCGAACCCCCACGAGCGAAAGCCCACTGCCCCCTCAAGACAGCGTGTCTACCAGTTCCACCACTTCAGCAAACCCAATTGAATATGCAACTTCGCTTTCGCTAGCAAGTCTTTTTTGTAAGCTTACACGGCGAGTGCAGCTGCTCCATGTACCCCACTAGAGTCACCGAGTTGATTTTCTACAATCTTGGTTAGTGGGGTCCCAAAAACAATTTCGTTTGTTCTTCTGAGGCCCTCAGAATAAAGAATGGGTAGGTTGGAGACTCCACCACCAATCACAATGATATCTGGTTCCAGATGGACCATGATATTTGCCATAGATCGAGCAAAATAGTTTAGGACCTGATCCATGACCAATTTACAAGCACTATCGCCATTTAGAAAGCCTTCATGGATGGAAGCAACACTACGATCCTGACCAGTTGCTTCTCTATAGATCCTTTGGATTCCAGTTCCTGAGAGATAATTTTCTGCACAGCCTTTGCGTCCACACCAGCATAGCACCCCATCAGGCTCCTCAATCGATGCGTGACCCCATTCACCTGCAAGGCCGGTTCTTCCCTTCCAAGGCTGGCCGTTGATCACAATTCCACCACCCATGCCGGTTCCCATGATGATGCCAGCTACGCATTGATAACCTTTTCCTGCACCGTGGAGGGCTTCGCTGAGAACAAAACAATTCGCATCATTCTCAATGTTGATTCCCTGCCCAAGCCGACTTGCCAAATCTTCCTCAAGCGCCTCACCAATCAAACACTGTGCATTGGCTTGCTGGACTCGCTTCGTTGACTGGTTGACAACTCCGGGGATACCCATGCCCAATTTTACTGGTTCATCGCTAGCGTTACGCAGTTCCTCGATCAAGCCAGCGATGTTGGCAAGAACCTGTGCATAACCTTTTTCCTGTTCTGTGGAAACTCTCTTTCGAACAAGGACATTCATCGCATCATCGGTCGTTAAAATGCCTTCGATCTTTGTTCCACCAAGATCGATGCCGATTCTATTCATAAGTTACCTCCCATTTGTTATTGATGAAATGAACTGAGTTCAACGAGTCGAATTGATCTTGTTAACCCTCAAGAATTGCTGTTTTGCAGCAAGGTCGCCTGAGGATCTTCAGGGGCTTTGGCTAGCTGTCGAAGACTTTTCGGTAAAATGGGCTTATTGGCAAGACGGACTCCACGTGCCTGAGGGTTTTTCACTAGAACTTCATCGAGGAGCAAGAAATCCCTTGATTTGCGGATGCGTTCTGAAGGAACAAACTGAAACTCAAGAAAAATACCGTTGCCAGTACTGAAATGTAGAATCTTGGCCCCCGCCTGATCAGGAAACAATTCGTACTCTTTGTCCAAAATAAATTTTTGTACTTTGAATCGCTTTACATAAGCCAGTCCATCCTCTTCCGGTTGATAGACAATGTTGAAGACAGTTTCTGGGTTTTCTGGGTAGACGCCTACAACTTTCTTTCCAATAAAAGTTTTTTCAGGAACCCTGCTCACCTGATAACATCGATTATCTCCAAAGATCACCAGACGATCATAGGGTGTGCAAACAGCGATTTCTTTTCCTTCGACATCTGTTCCTAGATAACCTTGCTGCTTATTCCAGAATACGGGCTGCTTTTCAGCAACCTCACGTAACTGAATCTCATCAAAGGACTGGAGGATCGTTTTGCGAGGAAATTCTGCAGAATAGCGTTCCTGGAGGCTTCGTATATAAACAATGGTGTAGTTGATCACATCTCGAAGGTGCCTTTCAACTTGGCGAATTTCTCGCTCCAATCTTCTAAATTCTTTTTCTGCCTGGCGGCGGTCAAACCTCGAAATGCGTTTGATTTGTAGCCCCAGAAGCTTCTCCAGATCCTCAGCGGTGATGTCCCTTTTCAAATCTTTTTTCAAAGGTTCCATCCCTTTTTCAACCGTGTGCATGACCTCAGGCCAAGTCTCACATTCCTCTACCTGACGATACAATTGCTCGGTGATGAAATATTGCTCGAGTTTCCGGTGATGCCATTGCTCATTGAGCTTGTGTAGCTCCAACTTCAATTCACGTTCATGTAAATCGACTAGTTGCTCACTATTGTGCTGGATGACATGATTGACGGATAACTGGGTAGGTTGATTATTTCTGATAACTAGCAGATTTGTGGAAACAGAAACCTCACACTGCGTGTAGGCATAAAGTGGTTTGAGGATTTGCCCGGTGGTACTGTTTCTGGGTAGTTTGAGCTCAATCTCCACATTCTCAGCGGTGTAGTCGTTGATGCTGCTTAATTTAAAACGACCTTTGTTGACCGCATCCTGAACAGATTGGATCAAAGATTCTGTTGTCACTCCATAAGGTAATTCCCTGATAACCAATGTCTTTTCATCAACCTGCTCAATCAGAGCCCTCGAGCGTACTTTGCCATTACCCTCGCGATATTGACTTATGTCTAATAGACCACCAGTCAGGAAATCAGGAAACAACTCGAAAGGCCTGCCTTCCAAAAAAGCAACCTGGGCGTCTAGTACTTCGTGAAAATTGTGGGGTAGGATCCTTGTCGACATGCCCACAGCGATTCCCTCTGCCCCCAACAAAAGCGTAGCTGGGACTTTACATGGAAGTGCTAAAGGTTCTCGGTTACGACCGTCATAGCTTTCCTCGGTGTCTGTCAAATCGGGATTGAAGAGGACCTCCTTGGCAAGAGGAGTGAGCCGAGCCTCGATGTAGCGAGCAGCAGAAGGGGGATCGCCTGTGAAGATATTTCCGAAGTTTCCTTGTTTCTCAATGAAATATTCTTTATTGGCAAGG
>CAJXNF010000179.1 GCA_913056375.1 uncultured Pseudomonadota bacterium
ATCAATCGCACATTGCTGCAGAATTTGCCAACAGGATCGTTGTTGCGGTTTCTCACCAAAGGGAAGCCTTCAGGTTGGATGAGAATATTCCATTCCACTTGGAGGCTTCAGATCTACACTTCTTTAATGCTGAAAACGGAAACGCTATTGCCCATGGTTTGGAGGTTTAATCATGGATCTTCTTCTAGGAATTGATGCTGGGACGTCTGTAATTAAGGTTGTTGCCTTCGATCTAAAAGGCAACCAAATTGCGGTAGCCGCCAAAGCGAATCACTATGAAATTCTTCCAAACGGTGGGGTTGAGCAGGAACTTGAACGAACTTGGGCAGACACTCTTGAGGTCATCCGCCAGATCATGGAAAAACTGGATGGTCATCAAATCGTTGGGATTGCAGTCACGGGTCAGGGTTCTGGGACTTGGTTAATTGATGAGAAAGGCAGCCCTGTTGGACGAGGTTGGTTATGGTTAGATGCAAGGTCTGCGGACTTGGTTGAAAGCTACGGTAAGTCCTCCAACGCTAGAAGACGATTTGAGTTGACAGGTACTGGGCTAGCTGCCTGTGACCAGGGCCCTCAATTACTTTGGATGAAACAACACAAACCAGAGATTCTCAAAGAAAGCACGACAGTATTCCATTGCAAGGATTGGCTTTATTTTAATCTGACTGGTGTCCGAGCTACCGATCCATCAGAGAGCGTCTTCAGTTGTGGCGATTTTCGAAAACGAGATTTCTCAGATGAAGTCATGGAACTGCTGGGACTGACCGACCAGAAAGCGTTGTTTCCCGAAGTCGTTGACGGAACCAAAAACTCCCACCCACTTTCAGACAATGTAGCTAAGCTTTGTGGTCTGCCATCCGGTATCCCAGTTGTGTTGGGATATGTCGATGTAATCTGTACAGCTCTGGGCTCTGGCCTCTACGACCCTGGCTATCAAACTGGATGTACGATCATCGGTTCGACAGGCATGCACATGCGCTATGTCGATTCCGTAGATGAGATCAAACTCAATCAGGAATCAACGGGCTACACGATGGTTTTCCCTGTTGACGGTACTTACAGTCAAATGCAGTCGAACATGGCTGCGACGCTCAACATTGATTGGATGTTAGACCTCGCAATTGATGTTTTGAAATTCCAGGGCATTCGGAAAAATCGCTCAGATCTCCTCAAAGATTTGGATCAACACATCCTTGATGCCTCACCGGCAGAATTTCTTTACCACCCCTACATTTCCCAAGCCGGAGAAAGAGGACCTTTCATCAATGCCAATGCTCGAGCCAGCTTCATTGGACTATCTTCTAAACACGGCTATTTTGATATGTTGCGAGGTGTCTATGAAGGACTCTCTTTCGCAGCAAGGGACTGTTACGAAGCTGCTGGGGGAGTACCCGCAGAAGTTCGACTCTCAGGTGGGGCTGCACGCAGCAAAGCGCTTAGAAAGATCATGGGATCTGTCTTGAAGACTCGTTTTCGTACTGCCGAAAGAGGAGAAGCAGGAGCTTCGGGAGTAGCGATGATGGCTGCGGTTAGTTTGGGAATTTACCCGACTATGGCCGCCTGCGTTAAAGATTGGGTTCATCCATATTTGAGCGAAGCTGAAGAATATGATGTCTCCCAAGGGCAAATTTATGATTCACTATATCCCATTTACGTTGAAGCGCGCCAAGCTTATCTTCCACTTTGGAAATCATTAAAAAATTAAGGAGAATTGCTTGGAACCTAGAAAGATCGCCATCATCGGTGATCGATTCATGAAGACTGAGATCTTTAGAGAACACCTCGAAAAAACTTGCGGCAACAATCATCTTTTTAAGGAATTGGAGTTGCCTTGGCCCGATGAGCCGATGGAGCATGGGTACGAAAAACCTGGGATGGCAGGCCTTAAAGAATACATGGGGGATCCCGATGAAATCGTCCGCTTCATTGGTGATTCAGAAATTGTTGTGGACCATCTTGCTCCTTTTTCCGCAGAGATGTTTAACAGACTGAAGAACCTTCGTCTGATCGCTGTATCTCGAGGGGGTCCAGTTAATATCGATATGGAAGCCGCCCGGAAGTCCAATGTCAAAGTGGTCAATGTTCCAGGCAGAAATGCGAGCGCTGTTGCAGAGTTCACAATTGGGGCAATCTTAGCCGAAACAAGGCTGATCCGTTTGGGCCATGAATCTCTCCGAAATGGAACCTGGCGTGGGGATCTTTATCGGGCTGACGTCACTGGCAGAGAACTCTCACAGATGACCGTTGGATTGATTGGCTACGGTCATATTGGGACAAAGGTTGTGAAACTTCTTCAGCCTTTTGGATGCCAAATCCTGGTCTGTGATCCATATGTCGAGTTGAGTTCAGATGACAAAGTGAATGGTGTGCAACAGGTTGATTTAGATACTTTACTAAAGAAATCGGATGTCGTTAGTTTGCACTCGAGAGTGACAAAGGAAACAACTGGTTTCATCAATCGAGAAGCCTTCCAGAAAATGAAGAAAGATGCTTACTTCATCAACACAGCTCGTGGACCGATGGTTGATTACCAAGCTTTAACCGATGCACTCACCAGCGGTCATCTTCGGGGGGCTATGCTGGAAACGTTTGGAGTAGAGCCAGTTCCTCCTGATTGGCCATTGCTAAAACTGGATAACGTCACCCTGACTCCTCATATCGCTGGCGCTTCCCTTCGCACAGTAGAGTATGCTGCTGAACAGGCCGCACAAGAAGTTCAACGCTATCTTTCCGGCGAATCCCCTCTCAATCCTTGCTGACTCGATAATGAAAGACATTGGTTTTTATGACTTATTAGTCATTGGCGGAGGCGTCAATGGTGCTGGTGCAGCCCGCGATGCCGCTGGTCGGGGTTTAAAGGTAGCCCTTTGCGAAAAAGGTGATCTTGGGGAGGGAACGAGTTCTAGATCAGGCAAATTAATTCACGGTGGCCTTCGCTACCTGGAATATTACGAATTTCGGTTGGTTCGTGAAGCACTTATTGAGCGAGAGGTATTACTAAGGAATGCGCCACATATTGTCTGGCCCATGCGTTTTGTGTTGCCACACTCCCCAGAGCAAAGACCAGCATGGCTCATTCGATTGGGATTATTTCTCTATGACAACCTTGGTGGAAGAGAGAAATTAGCCTCAACCAGGATGTTGAAACTTCAACAAGCTCCTGAGGGCGAATGCATCAAACAAGATTATCGAATTGCTTTTGAGTACTCGGACTGCTGGGTAGATGACGCAAGACTTGTTGTTTTAAATGCTCTTGATGCAAAGGAACGAGGTGCGTCTGTTTTGACCAGAACCTCATTTACAGGAGCTGAGCGTAAAGAGGATCATTGGCAAGTAGAGCTTCAAAACACAATTACTGGAGAGAAATATCAATTAACCTCGAAGGCAATTTTGAATACGGCAGGGCCTTGGGTTAGAGATGTCATCCAAAATGTCCAGCAGCTTGAAACGAAAAGAAATATACGGCTTGTAAAAGGGAGTCATATCGTTTTGAAAAAATTCTGGGAAGGCAACCAGGCCTATCTCCTTCAGAATGATGATAAGCGAGTTATTTTCTGCAATCCTTACGAAGGCGATCTTTGCCTGATTGGCACAACCGATATCCCGTATGATGGTAGAAGTGAGGATGTCGCCATTGATCAGTCTGAAATTGACTACCTACTGAGAGTAATCAATCGCTACTTCAAGAAACAGCTCAAACCTCAGGACGTTGTCCACTCATTTTCAGGTGTTCGGCCTCTTTACGACGATGATGCTGAAAATCCAAGTGCCGTCACGAGGGATTATGTTTTTGAATTGGATGCTCCAAATCAACAACTGCCAGTACTTTCACTATTCGGTGGAAAAATCACTGCCTTTCGTCAGATTTCAGAACATGCTCTTGAAAAGCTAAAACCCTTCTTCCCTCAGATGAAAGCTGCTTGGACAGATGCTTCCCCTCTTCCTGGAGGAGACTTACCAGGAGCAGACTTTTATTCATTCCAATTGGAACTACAAAAGAAATTTCCATGGATGGATTCAGCTTTGGCAAAACACTATGGAAGACTTTACGGAACGAGGTGTTTAGATTTTCTTAACGGAATGGAAGGACCACAGGATCTTGGAATCCACTTTGGTGGACAGTTTTACGAAAGAGAAGCTCAACACTTGATCGAAAACGAATGGGCCCAAACTACAGAGGATATTCTTTCAAGACGTACAAAACATGGACTTCATTTAAGTAAAACCGAACAGGATCACTTCTCAGAGTGGCTTACCAAAACGCAACTAAAATCCTAGAACCTGATGTTTGATTCAACATTTAATTTTTCAAAAAGTTTAGAATTTCAGCAATTCTGTGAACTCTCTGCTGAGATCGGAAGAAATCCATTATTGGTACAGGGCGCAGGAGGAAACACATCGATTAAAGAAGACGATCTACTTTGGGTAAAAGCATCCGGGACCTGGTTATCAGAAGCGACAGAAAAAAAGACCATGGTTGCTGTAGATCTTGCCAAGTTACAGCAAGTGATGGCGCAGAATGACGAGCGGGTGGAAAAGCCTCAATATTTTAAAGCAGACCCCAATGAATCCCTTCGCCCATCAATTGAGACGGTAGTTCACGCCTCATTAAAACACCGGGTTGTGCTCCATGTTCATTGTGTAGAAACGATCTCTTGGGCTGTTCTTGAAAATGCTGAAAAGCTTTTAGTTACTCCCTTGAAAGGCCTCGACTGGGTTTTCATACCTTACAGAAGGCCCGGACTACCGCTGGCTCGTGAGATACAATCAAAGATCACGGAGAAGACGAACGTATTAATCCTGGGAAATCATGGGTTGGTCGTAGCTGCTGATTCAATTAAAGAGGCGCATCAACTTTTGTTGGAAGTACACCAAAGGCTCAGGCGCGCTAGAAGAGAAGTTACTATTCCAAAGTCTAATGTTGCTCTTCCAGCAGAATCCAACTATCGGGATGCCGAATTCTTTGCCCAAGGAATTGCCCACGACACTATTTCTCTGGAAAAGGTAGAAAAGGGTTCGCTTTACCCTGATCACGTCATTTTTCTGGGTTCAGGTGTTCAACTCCTGGACTCAAGTACAACTTTAGAACAGTTTGAGCAGAATCAACCTGAAAGTCTCCCTAAAGCCTTGATTATTCCTGATCAAGCAGTGTTAGTGCACAAGCAAGCCCCCCGTGGTACTGATGAAATGTTATTATCTTTGACAGAAGTTGCAGCTCGGTTACAACCTAACGATAGAGTTGAAAAGTTAACTTTCAATGATGAAGCAGCACTTCTGAATTGGGATGCAGAGAAGTATCGACAGGAACTAGCTCGACGAATTGCCTCAGCTTGATCTCATTCAACTAATCCAACATAGATGACATCCTCTCTAGAATCTGCACTGGTCCTTGGAATTGACATCGGCACCTCAGGTGTGCGAGCAGTTTTGATGAATTCAAAATTTGAAGTGGTAGCTCAGCAGTCTCGCCTCCTGTCAGATTTTGGTTCTAATCACCGAAACCCCGCTTTCTGGTGGAAATCCTTGGAATACGCTCTGGACCAACTGCGGATGGAAGCGCATGAACAATGGAGTCAGGTTGCTGGAATCTCTGTCGATGGGACGTCTGGAACGATGTTGGCCCTCAACAATAAGTTTGAACCCATTGGCGATGCACTGATGTATAACGATCCTGTCGAAGACCCTCATGTTCTTGAGCAGATTCGACAGTATGCCCCAAGGGAGAGTGCGGCGCATGGAGCCACTTCTGGATTGGCAAAGTTGATGAGGCTTCAGGAACTGCATGGATGTAAAAGAGTGCTTCACCAAGCTGACTGGATACTTGGGAAATTCATGGGCGAATACCGATGGAGCGACGAGAACAACTCACTGAAAACAGGGTACGATCCCATCCATAGAGAATGGCCAAATTGGATCTCCCAAACAAAAGCACGGCTTGAGCTACTTCCAGACCCTAAAGAACCCGGTCAAGTGACGGGTGAGATTGACCAAAAGATTGCAGATCGCTTCGGGCTTGCAAGAGACATCAAAATCGTTTCTGGGACTACGGATGGATGTGCTGCTTTCTTGGCAACAGGTGCATCCGAAATTGGGGATGGGGTCACTTCACTTGGTTCGACCCTCGTTGTTAAAATTCTAAGCGATCAACCAGTTTTTGCCCCTGAATATGGCATTTACAGTCATCGAATTGGGGATCAGTGGTTACCAGGGGGTGCGTCAAATACTGGTGGCAACGTGCTCACTCATTTTT
>CAJXNF010000180.1 GCA_913056375.1 uncultured Pseudomonadota bacterium
TTGTAGCAGTAATTCAATATCGCCGGTCTGCTTCTCATTAACAGATTGAATGAGTATACGGCCTGAGTAGAGTTGTGCTGTTTTGGTAGGATTTTGAAGATTTGGAGGCTGGATTGTTTGACAAGCAGCCAGTCCAAGAATGACTGGCCAGCAGAAAAAATGAGATATTATTTTTTTTCTTTGGGTTCCTTCATAAACATTGCTTCGCAAGAAAAAAAAACAATCAAGTAGACAGCCGAGACTGCCCCGAAGGTCATCAAAATATTAAATTCGTGCATAAATAAGCCTAATCAGAAGTAAGATATTAAAATCAATGATCTGAATTTACTTAGAAACAGCCCCACTTGCAACAGCTTTCAGAGTAAATAGTTTAGAGCTTGGCTGATTTGATCATCCTGCAAACAAGTAGCCAGACAGCCTTGAGTACCGTGAGGGCATTGTTTCATTTGGCAGTGGCTGTTTGTTAATTTTGGTGTGATGACGCGCTCCAAATTTTCCAAAGGTCCCCACCGGTCAGGGGTATGAGGTATTGCTGGACAATAAAAGGTAGCAACTGGAGTTCCAACTGAACTGGCTATATGAGCTGGTCCAGTACTTGTGGTAATCAACCCACATGCCTCTGAAAGCAGAGCAATCATTTGCTCCAAATTTAATTTGCCAGTCAGATCACTGATGTTATTTGTTGTGAATTCTGATCGAAGTAACTGATTATATTCTTTTTCTGAATTTACTCCAGTGAGCACGACCCTGATGCCAGGAAGAGAGATTTGCTTAATAAGCGTCCTGTATTGATCCATACTTAGGTTGGGTGCGGAATCTCCATTCCCTGGATGGACAACAATGTATTTTCCGATGATTTCATTCGCGGTAAGTAATGCTTGCAATTCTCGCTTTGTTTTTTCGGGAATAGCTAAACGAAACTGAGGAATCTCACTTGGTAAATCCTGGAAGAGTGGTTCCAAGAGATCAAGATTGTACTCAGCTTCATGTTTCAGGCATTCCTTGCGAGACTGATGGACCCGATCAGTCAATAAGAAAGAATACCAACGGTGGCTTGTGCCAATTCGCCTGGGTATCCCAGCCCTCCATAAGGCAAATGTTAAACCGAATCGTGGATAGAAGAGAATTGCAGAATCATACTCTTGTTGCTTGATTTCAGCGGCAAGACGTAGGTGCCCTCTAATGCCACTGTGAGCTCCTTCGGGGTCATAATTCAGTATCTGGCCAATCTCTTTTACGTTTTTTAAGATGGGGTGTGTGTATGTTCTGGCGAGGAAGTCAATCTTACAATCGGGCCACTTTTCTTTGATAGGTTTGACAACAGGGAGGGTAAGCAATGTATCGCCAATGCGATCAGTTCTAATAAGTAAAATTTTTCGCAATTTATAAAGAGGCTTTTCGTGAATTGGATTGGGTTGTCAAAAAAACGTTAAGCTGACATGACTACTTTTTTAGTAGCTGCACAATTTCTTGAATTTTTTGTTGAGCAGCCTCTGGGTCGGATTGTGTAATCGCTTGTTGAACACAATGATTTAGGTGTTCTTCTAAAATATTTTTCTCTACTTGCTGAACAGCACCTTCTAAAGCACGTAACTGAGTCAGGATATCAACACAATAACGCCGCTCAGAAATCATTTTCTGTATTCCCCGAACCTGTCCTTCGATTCTTCGCAAACGAGGTAATTGTATATCGTGATCCGGATGTTGCGTCATAGTCATGAGGCTAATCAATACTAGGAATTCTAAATGTTCTTAGGCGTAGTGCATTGCTGACAACAGAGATTGAACTGAGAGCCATTGCAAGGGCTGCCCACTCTGGATTGAGGCTGATTCCCCAAGCACTGAAAGCTCCAGCTGCGATAGGGATGCTCAAAAAATTATAGCCAAAAGCCCAAAACAAATTTTGTTTTATGTTTTTAATCGTTTCTCGGCTTAACTGAAGTAGCCCAGCGAGGTGCCGTAAATCATTCTTCATTAGTACAGCATCCGAGGTTTCTAAAGCCAGCCCCGTTCCACTCCGTAGAGTAACCCCGACATCGGCTTTCGTCAAAGAGAGCGCATCATTCATGCCGTCACCAACAAAGAGTACCAATTGTTTCTGATCTTGCCATTGCTCAATTTTCTTAGCTTTTTCTAGTGGTGACAACTCTGCCTTCCAATTCGTCACCCCTAGTTCAAGGGCTGCTGATTGAACTGCGTTGGAACGATCACCTGAAAGAATAGCTATCTCTCTGCCCTGTTTTTTAGCGAATTTTACAAAAGATTTGCTCTCAGTCCGTAATTCATCCTGGCACTCCAATAATCCAATCCAGCATCCATCCCGCACAACATGTACGATAGTTGAAGTCTGTTCTTGGTTCTTTATATTGTCTGGCATATTGAGTCCTGACTCCTGAAGCCACTTGTCACTACCGAGTTGAATCAGTTGGTTTTGAACTTTTGCCTGAACACTTAAGCCAGAAATTGCCAGAAATTCCTCAGCTTTTAAAAGTCCTAATGATCGTTGTTGGGCAGCATTGATGATGGCTTGAGCAAGAGGATGTTCAGATGATTTTTCAACTGAAGCGGCAAGAGTCAGAACCTCTGATTCAGTAACATTTGGTGCAGTTTGAATTTTATGAAGTTGGGGTTTTCCGTAAGTCAAGGTGCCAGTTTTATCAAGTGCAATGATTTTAGCCTTTGCAGCCCACTCCAAAGCACTTGCATTACGCATCAGAAGCCCGTTGCGTGCTCCTGTCGTGGTCGCCACCAAAATGGCGACAGGGGTTGCCAATCCCAGTGCACAGGGGCAGGCAATCACAAGCACAGCGATGACATGTTCAAGAATCTGAGGCCAGCTTGCCCCCAGAGAATACCAAGTCCCACCGGTGAGTATCGCAATCAAAAGAACAAATTTGACGAAATGTCCTGAAAATTGATCGACCAACCTAGCTATAGGGATCTTATCATTTTGGGCGTCGATCACATTATGAATGATCTGCTGTAGTGCTGTATCAGGACCTACTTTTTGGACCTCAACAAGCAGCGTTCCCTGTTGATTGATTGTGCCAGCTTGGATGAAGTCGCCAATTGATTTCTCGATGTAAATGCTTTCGCCAGTCATCATCGATTCATCCAGACTACTGTAACCGTCTTTAACTAAACCATCAGCTGGAACGCGATCGCCAGGAAGCAAGCGAATAAGATCGCCCTTGACCAATATTTCGCTAGGAACTTCACGTTCATTCTCACCTTGCACTAACCTAGCTTTTGATGGCTGAAGCAACCACAAATCTCTGATTGCACTTGTAGCTTGACTGCGGCTTTTTCCCTCCAGATACCTGCCGATCAGGATCATGGTTATGATTACTCCAGCAGTTTCCAGGTAGAGTGGAGCATCAACGAGAGAAGTACCTTGCAGAATCAATATGAAGCTGACAAAGCTCCAGAGCAGTGCTGCCCCGGTCCCAAGGGCAACAAGAGTGTCCATGTCAGGATTCCCTCCCAATAGAGAACGAAAACCATTCTTGTAGAAATCCCTGCCAGCCCAAAGTACCGGAAAGATCAGCATCCATTGAGCAAGTACAAAGGCCGTTGGGGATTCTGATGGATCTAGAAAGGCGGGCAATTGCAGGTTTACCATCGGGCCCATGGCCAATAAGAATAAAGGCAGTGTCCCAAATAGAGCCCACTTCCAGTTGCTACTTTCTTTTGAAAAATCTGGGAATGATAGTGAGCTAAAATTATTAGACTGAAGCCTTTGTGGGGAGTAACCTTTTTGGGAAAGTAAATTCTGAATTTCGTTATCGGATAATCGATCAGAATCGTACTCAACTCTGCAGTTTGATAAGGCTAAATTGACTTCTGCATGCTCAACTCCCCTCAATTCTTTCAATGAGTTCTCAATAGATCGCACACAGCCTGCACAGCGTACATTCTGAAGTTGGTACTGAGCAAAAGCTTTGGAATCTCCTGCCTCAAACTCTTTGGTATCCTGAAAATCTTGTTTGGATTCAAGAATGATTGATGACATTTTTCTCTGAGGAAAGTGAGATATTGAAGATCAATCATATATACCCCCTAAGGGTATATTCGTCAATATTCTTCAATAGATCTCGCCTCAACTCATAATTTGGAAACGATTAAGCTTTCCTCAATTTGAGTTTCTCGTTGATTGTTTTTGAAATCATTTAATAATTCTGAAGTCTTCTTAAATTATTTAGAATCTGAAATTGGAGCGATGGAATGCAGGAAGGTGTGTTGGTCTTGAAATCTGGTGAAGTATTTGAGGGTTGGCTTCATGGCACAGGAGGGTCCTCACAAGGAGAGGTGATTTTCAATACATCAATGACGGGCTACCAGGAGATTCTAACAGATCCATCCTACTCTGGTCAGATAGTCACGATGACATACCCCCATATTGGAAATTATGGGATCAATCCTGAAGACATGGAGTCAACAAAGGTACATGCCCAAGGTTTGATTGTGAAAGAACTCAGCCTCGTTCCGAGTAATTGGCGGAGTTCAAAGCCTCTTGGAGAATGGTTGATGGAGCATGGCGTGACCATCTTGGAAGGAATTGACACGAGAGCACTTGTTAAGAAAATTAGAAAAGGTGAGTGCAACGGATTGATCGCAGGAAAGCCTGAAAATTCCGAAGCTCTTGAGAAATTACGAAAGAGAGCTGCGAATCTTCAATCGATGGAAGGTCAAAATTGGGCAGATCAGGTTTCTACAAAAAAAGCTTATGATTGGGAGACACCGAAGGATGTTAAATTTCAAGTAGTCGCCTACGATTTTGGAATTAAACACAATATTTTGCGTCTGATGGCCAACTTAGGAATGCAAGTGAGAGTGGTTCCATCATCTACTCCTGCTTCATTCGTTTTAGAGCAAAAGCCTGATGGAGTCTTTTTATCGAATGGCCCTGGAGATCCGGCTGTTGTGCAGGGTGCAATTGAGAATGTGAAAGGGCTACTTGGAAAAATTCCAATATTTGGAATTTGTCTCGGGCATCAGATTCTTTCTCTGGCTTTAGGATGTCGAACCTACAAGTTGGAATGTGGTCACCATGGGGCAAATCATCCAATTATGGATTATCAAACCAATAAGATTGAGATTGCTAGTCACAATCATGGGTTTGCAGTTGATGAGTCGAATCTTCCCAAAGGTGTTCGGGTCACACATCGGAATCTGAATGACGAAACAATTGCAGGGATTGAATCGACCGATTTTTCTGCATATTCGGTTCAGTACCATCCTGAAGCTGCTCCGGGACCCCACGATTCCCAATATCTCTTCCAAAGATTTGTGGAGATGATGCAAAGCAATAGGAAGCGATCAACTTAGAGTTTGTCCTCAGAACCAATCCTTTTGCTTCAGGAACCAGCCAATCCCAATCCCAATGATTAACATAGCCAAGAGAACCATTGGGTAGCCATATTCCCATCCTAGCTCTGGCATGTGCTGAAAATTCATTCCGTATATCCCAGCAATAAGAGTCAGCGGCATGAAGATTGTTGAAATCACAGCCAGGACCTTCATCTTGTCATTCGTTTTCTGACTCATCAGAGACAAATACAGATCGATCATTCCTGAAAGAATTTCTTGGTCAGCTTTTACAAATTCGAGCGCTTGCTGGGAATGATCTTGAACATCTCTCAAATACATCAAATTTTCCTCACGAAACCACTCGCTGTAATCTTCATATAATTCTCCAACAAGACTACGGACAGAGGGCATCACCCTAGCAACTGAGATCATTTGTCTACGAAGTCTGTAAACCTCCTGCAAAAGTTGGGGGTCAGGTTTCTCACTAAGATTCTCCTCCATGAGAATGAGGCTATCGCGGATCTCGTCAAGAAACTCAAGATGCTGATCCACCAACAGATCCAAAACAGCACAAAATAAAAAATCTGGATGCAAATCACGATAGTGCGACCTTTTCCCACGCCGGATCCTTTGTCTGACGGGCTCTAGGAGGTCTTTCTCTGAACTTGCAAAAGTGACCAAGTCATTTTCTCTCCAAAGAATATTTATCTGTTTGCGTGTAACCTCCATCTTCTCTGGATTCCAACTGAAAGTGGGAACAGTCACCAGTAGGAGTTGTCCTTGTTCATCTAGTTTAGGTCTTTGATTCTGATGGACAATATCTTCAATTAAAAGTGGGTGGAGCCCGAAGTAATTCCCAACACCCTCAATCCCTTCCTTGTCATTCAAGTGCTCATATCCGTACCAACGAAGCG
>CAJXNF010000181.1 GCA_913056375.1 uncultured Pseudomonadota bacterium
CGCTCCAGGACTGATCCGAATAGGCCGAGCAGATCACGACGTGCAGATCCGGGTCCACTTCCCACAGCCGCTCGATGGTCTCCAGACCGTCCCAGCCTGGTGGCATCCGCATGTCAATAGTCGCAATTTGATAGGGGTTACCATCGCTCATTGCGTTGCTTGCTTCCTCCAATGCCAACAAACCCTGATTGACGGTAGTCACTTCAAAGTTATTGACCATCTCTTCTTCAACTTCCTCCACACTTCCGAAGAGGGCACTAGCCATCATCTGTAAATCCTGTTTTGCGCTTTGATCCTCATCTCCAAGAATAAAGCGGCAGGTCTCCAGAATATTAGGATCATCATCAATCACTAAGACACGCATAGCTGAAAACTCCTAAACATTGTTCATGTTTTTTCTCATTTGCTTTGCTCACCTCTGCGCTGATGCATATTGTGTCGATGAGCCAAGAACTGAGCCATTTGCATCAATTCATCTGGGTCAAAGGGTTTTTTTAGCAATTGAAAATTGCTGACACCCAATTGCCGAGCCATACTTTGGCGTGGAGTGTCTGAGTATCCGGTAAGAATAATAATTTCCATATCCGGATCAATACTCAAAATCTGACGAGCGGTTTCAAGACCATCAATTCCGTAAGGCATCCGGATATCAACAAATGCCATCGTAAAGGGTTGTCCAGCTTGTAGGGCTTTACCAACCTCATCAACTCCAATCTTTCCCTCATTAGCTGTCGTTACTTCAAATTTGATATTCAGGGTTTCATCTGGGCCATTCTCTACTTCTTCCTCAAACAGCTCACCTGCCATAGATTCTAGTTCTTCCCCAGCTTTTGAAGTCTCTGGAGCAAGAATCATCTGACAGCTTTCTAGAATCTTCGGATCATCATCAATCACCAGAATGCGATGGTTCATTGGCTAATCTCGACAAGAAATATTCATTTAGGTGGAATCAACGAATAAATTTAATTTTGCGATAAGGTGTTTCGTAACAATTAGTCACAAAATATTCATCAAATGAAACGATCATTTACTACGAATACCCAGATATTTCAAACCACAAAAGGGGTACGGCTTGCTGTTACCAAACAATCTGCTAGTTCCATTAAGAGATTACTTACTAAAGGCCGACACAACCCCATTCCAATTTGCTTTGGATTAATGACTTCATCAACTTCACTTGTACCAATCAAAACGTCCAAAGATCTTCGTTTACTGAGGCAAGATTGGAGGAACCCTGTTGGCCTAGTTCCGACAATGGGAGCTCTCCATGAGGGGCATCTTCAATTGATTCGGCATGCTGCCCACTATGCGGAGGAAGTCGTCGTTTCGATCTTTGTCAATCCCACACAGTTTGCTGCCAATGAAGACCTCGAAAGTTATCCTAAGAGCTTGGCCAGTGATATTGAGATGGCCCAATTAGCTGGGGCAACCCAGATCTTTGCACCCAACGTAACGGACCTCTATCCCAATGGTTTTTCCACTTATGTCGTTCCTAGCGGACCACTAGTCGAAAGATGGGAAGGCAGGAGTCGTCCCCATTTTTTTCGTGGGGTCTGCACTGTCGTCTGTAAGTTATTCCAAATCATCCAACCTACTTTCGCAATTTTTGGTCAAAAGGATTTTCAGCAACTCCAAGTAGTCCGTCAAATGGTGAGTGACCTTGACTTTCAAATTGAAATTCAAGCATTTCCCACTGTGCGGGAGGAGGATGGGTTGGCAATGAGCTCACGTAACTCTTATCTTGATTCAGAAGAGCGAAAAGTAGCCCCGCTCCTTTACAAAACATTGCAGCAGGCCGCAGCAATCATTCAAAATAAACCAAAGCAAAATCTGGAGGTACTTTCCCAAACCCTTACAAGCCAACTGAATGCTGCACCCCAAATCAAGATCGATTACCTCAGCTTCGTTGATGCAGAATCACTTCAACCGGTTTCACAATTTAACGGAAATGTCTGCTTGATGGTTGCAGCGTTTGTAGGTAATACTCGTTTGATCGACAATCTGCTTATTCAAACCTAGTGAACCCGCCTCAGGCCCTCACCAAATCTGGCGAAAGCCCTGATTTCTTGTCTTGGCGTTTCGCACATTTAGGAAGCCATGAAACTGATCCAAAAGATCTTCGGTAGCGAAAACGATCGCACCCTTAAACGCTACCGCCGTCTGGTGGTCCGCATCAATGAACTGGAACCACAGATGGAACAGTTACAAGATGCTGATTTTCCAAATAAGACCGAGGAATATCAAAAACGATACAAAGATGGAGAAGCTCTCGACGACTTGCTCCCCGAAGCCTTTGCCTTGGTCCGTGAAGCAGCTAGGCGAGTCATCGGGGAACGACACTACGATGTTCAGTTGATTGGGGGAATTGCCCTACATGAAGGCAACATTGCTGAGATGCAGACCGGGGAAGGAAAAACCCTCGCATCAACCTGCCCCGTTTACTTGAACGCCTTGACCGGACTTGGCGTGCATGTGATCACGCCAAATGACTACCTTGCACGTCGTGATTCCAACTGGATGGGGCAAATTTATCGATTCCTTGGAATGAACACAGGCCTGATCCAGCATGGGTATAGTGACCAAAGTCGCCGTGACAACTATGGCTGTGACATTACCTACGGAACAAATAACGAATTTGGCTTTGACTACCTACGTGACAATATGAAATTCGCGCTGACAGATTACGTTCAGCGGGGGTTTAATTTTGGCGTTGTCGATGAGGTTGACAGTATTCTGATTGATGAAGCCCGAACTCCTCTGATCATCAGTGGACCAACAGAAGACAATGTCGAAAAATACTACGTCATCAACAAACTGGTCCATGGGCTGAGCCGTGAAATCCGCCGTGAAGAAGTACCCAAACTTCCAACCCACGAACAGCACGACATCGATCCAAATTGGCAGGAGAAAGAGGACAATGAGACGGTCCGTGAGGGTGATTATGGATTAGATGAGCGATCCCGCGGTATTAACCTCACAGAAAGAGGTTCGGAGTTGATGGAGGAGCGTGTGAAACACTTGCTTCAACCTGACACTAGCCTTTTCGATTATGAGAATATGGAGGTGCTGCACCATATCAATCAGGCACTGAAAGCACACTACGTTTTCCGGCGTGACGTCGATTACGTAGTTCAAAAGGGACAGGTTGTGATCGTGGATGAATTCACTGGTCGCCTCATGCCAGGGCGTCGCTTCAGTGATGGTTTGCACCAATCCCTGGAAGCCAAGGAGGGAGTTCGGATTGAACGTGAAAATCAAACTCTTGCAACCATTACCTTCCAAAATTACTTTCGTCTTTATGACAAACTATCCGGGATGACCGGAACAGCAGAGACAGAAAAAGACGAGTTCAAGAAAATCTATAACTTGGGTGTGGTGGTTATTCCAACAAACCGAGTCGTGACGAGAACAGACCTCCCTGATGTGATTTTCAAAACAGTTAATGCCAAGTATCGTGCGGTTGTGGGTACCATCAAGGAACTCCATGAAAAAGGACAACCCGTGTTGGTGGGTACCGTCTCCATTGAAGTCTCGGAAGCAATCAGCAAACTGCTCAGCCAAGCCAAGATTCCGCACGAGGTTTTGAACGCCAAAAATCATGAGCGTGAAGCAGAAATCATTGCCAAGGCAGGCCAAGTCAAGTCTGTCACCATTGCAACGAATATGGCAGGACGTGGGACAGACATTAAGCCGTCCTCGGAAGCGCTCGAGCAAGGTGGGCTTTTCGTTTTGGGGACTGGGCGTCACGATAGCCGAAGGATTGATAACCAATTACGAGGACGATCCGGACGTCAAGGAGATGCGGGTTCCTCGCAATTCATGCTTTCCCTTGAAGACAATCTGCTCAGAGTATTTGGAGGCGAACGAATCTCCAAAATGATGGATCGGCTTCAAATTGATGAGGATGAGCCGATTGAGCATGTCTTCATTACCAAGGCCATTGGCAATGCCCAGAAAAAAGTGGAAGGATATCACTTTGACATCCGAAAACATGTTCTCCAGTTCGACGATGTGATGGAAAAGCAAAGATCCATCATTTACTCGCGCAGAAGAGAAATCCTGGGAGATTCAGTACAGGAACTGATGTTGGAAATGTCTGGTGATGTGGTGGATGAGTTATTTGATCAACACTGCAGCGAAAAGTATGTAGATCAGTGGGATGCATCAGGATTTAATCAGGCATTCACCAATATTTTTGGCAAACTACCCAAGGAAAATTGGCACGAACAAGAGCTTGATGCTGAGGAATTCAGGGAACAATTTCATCAGCAAGTCGAGGATCTTTACCGAGAAAAACTAACATACTTCCACAGCGAACTAGGTCAAAACCTTGCTGCTGAACAAGCCGCTGCTGGGGTTAATGAAGAAGAAAAAGATCAGTCTGCTCGGTTCGATGCGATGGTAGTTGATCTTGAACGGCAGATTCTTCTCAAGATCAATGATGGACTCTGGAAAGACCACCTGCTTTCAATGGACCACCTCCGCGAGGGTATCAGCCTAGTTGGTTACGCTCAAAAGAAGCCTTTGGACGAATATAAGCGTCAGGCTTTCGACATGTTCTCAGACCTGATGGCTCGAATCAGCCGAGAAGCCGTCAGCCTCTTCTACAAAATTCAGGTTGGGCCAAGTCCAGTTCGGCCAATTCAGGAAACCATGCCTGAGCAAAAGATGACGATGGTACATGGAGAAAGTCCTGATACAAAGCCAGAGGAACTGAAACCGACTCCCATCCAGAAAGTGCATATTGGCCGGAACGATCCCTGTCCCTGTGGCAGTGGAAAAAAATACAAGCAGTGTCATGGAAAAACCCAGGCCGCTGAAGCCGCTGAAGAAGAGGACAATAACTAGTGCCCGCTGCCTCCTCGGCAGTTAGGAGTTAGATGAATCTGTTCGCCTAACTCTGACCACTGGGTTGGAGTGTGGCAACGGAGCGAGAGGGCATGAACCCCGCCTTGTAATTCTTCCTGCAACACACGGTAGACCTGTTGATGCCTCTTGACAGAATTAATTCCTTCAAAAGCAGCAGAGACGATTGTCACCTTAAAATGAGATTCCGATCCTGAGGGAACGTTGTGTTGATGGCTCTCATTCTCCACTTGAAGAAACTCGGGTTCCAATTGATTTTGAAGTTTGTTTTCGATGCTTTGTTGGATTCGCATAGCTCTCTTGAATAGATGAAGTCGAAGGATTATCAATCCATCAGAATATAATTTCCAAGAATACGATCATACCGAAAAGGGATAAAAATGGGCGATAGTTTTGGTCACACCTTTCGAATCACAACTTGGGGTGAGTCGCATGGTGGCGGTGTGGGTGTCGTGATTGATGGCTGCCCAGCAGGGTTGCAGATTGATCTGGAAGACATTCAAGGTGAACTGGATCGGAGAAAACCTGGGCAGAGTAAGATTACTACACAGCGTAAGGAGTCCGATACTGCTAAAATTCTTTCAGGTATTTTTGAAGGAAAAACTACTGGAACTGCCATCTCCATCATGGTGGATAACCAAGACGCCCGCCCACAAGCTTATGATCATCTGAAAGAGATCTATCGTCCAAGTCATGCTGACTTTACTTACGATCAAAAGTTTGGTTTCCGGAATTGGCAAGGTGGTGGTCGAGCCAGTGCACGTGAAACAATAGGTCGGGTTGCAGCCGGTGCCATCGCCCGGAAACTGCTGCAACAACTGGGAGGTGTCGAAACCTTGGCATGGGTTGAACAAATCCATGACCTCCGAACCCTTATGGATCCTGCGAGTGTGACCTTGGAACAAGTCGAAGCCAGTATGGTCCGCTGCCCAGATCAAGAGATCACTGAGCAAATGATCGCTTGTATCGATAAAGCTCGGATGTCTGGAGATAGCGTCGGTGGTCTGATCAGAGCTCAGGTCAGAAATGCTCCTGCTGGACTAGGCGAGCCCGTTTTTGACAAACTGACTGCAGATTTGGCGAAAGCAATGATGTCGCTCCCAGCGACTCGTGGTGTGGAATTTGGCCTTGGCTTCGATTCTGTCCTGATGCGTGGATCAGAACACAATGATCGTTTTCACACAGAAGATGGACGCATTCGAACTGATACGAACCGTTCTGGTGGCATTCAAGGCGGGATTAGTAATGGTGAAGCCATCGACCTGAGAGTAGCCTTTAAGCCCACAGCAACGATCAATTTTGCCCAAGATACTGTTACCCGTGAAGGCGAGAGTACCGAATTGCGT